>JANQHS010000263.1 GCA_028282565.1 Cytophagales bacterium
GTGCGAATTATCAAAATCATAAACTTGATTATTTAAGATATCTACAATTCCGACATAAGATTTGAAATCCAATTGAACTTGCACCTCTCCATATACATCCTTATTAAATATCCAGAAATAATAATCTCCTTTGCTGTCTTCCAAAAAGGAAATAACAATATGATCAACTGAGCCTCGTACAGGAGAAATGGGATCTGCTCCGGGTGGAAAATCAAAATATTCAATCGCGATGGGGTCATGAGAATTCGGAGTGGCCGGATCTCCCATTACATTCTCGGAAGTCCACATCATATGCTCCAGTAGTGGTTCATGATACTCCGAATATTGATAGCCCTCTCTTCCACATATTTCGCTTTTATGGTAGGCACTTCCAAATTTTAGATCAAAAAGAATATCACCAATATTCAAGATTTTTGAATGAAGAATCCCCATATCCTCTCGGGTAGACTGGTCTATCAGTTGATCCCAAACTTTTGTTCCAATACCACTGGATAGAGAATTACTGCAACGAGTTGAATACCCTCCACCACATCCCGTTTCAGTTTCTCTTGCCCAGTAGAAGAGACTCTTCACACCATACGTTAATGCAGCGAAAATTTGATATTTAAGCTCCTCTGTGGTCGCCCCATCCCAATCACTTGGATTAGGTTTATAATTTTCCAATGGAGTGAAAATGTGAAAATATGGAGGGGCATTTGCGGTGGTATCAGCCCAGGAAGCCAAGGCATCTAACTCTTGAAAATAATACCTATCTCTTGCGGGAAGTCCTCCACATTGTCTCAACGGAAGCTTTGGAGCACATTTCTTGTTCCTAAAAGGATAGTTATCCGTTGAAATCAAATTTACTTCAGGCGAATTTGCTATTATATCATCCAGACTTGCCTTGAGGCTATTATAGCCAGCATATGGGTCTGAAGGGGTAGATTTATTATAATGGTTCCCCATTCCAAAGAAGTTTGCAAATCTAATTTTGGTATTGTCATATGCCGCAATATCTTTTGAATAATCATCAAGCCTGGCCCAATGAACTCCATCACTGGCAATGGGTCTTAACTCATCACAAATATGAAAGCCGATAACCGCCGGATGGTTACCCCAATATTGAAGCGCATTAGGACACTCGTTGTTATAAAGCCATTCATGCCAAACCCAAAGATCCATTTCCTCATTTGGACCAGGAAACTCTTTTGGATCAAAGCTACATTCTGGCAAATTCATTATAACACTTATTCCCAAGTTTTGAGCCCTGTCCAGAAAAGCCCTCGAAGGAGCTGGGCTATTGTTATACCATTTTGTAGGTTTCTTCAATAGCTGATGGTATGGCAAAACCATATTAAAATTAAGATCTGCCAGATCTTCCAAATATTGCTGATCGCAACCGATATGGTTTTGGGCTCCACCTGCCCCATCAAAGTCCATTACACCCATTCCGATATAAAACTGATCCAATTGAGCAGAGGACTCGATTGATATTACCAAGAGCCAACAAACAGAAAGAAGTTTCAAAAACCAGTTCATAACTACATTTTTTTGTAAATACTTGGTTTTAAAAACCTACTTAGACGCAGCAATTTGTTGCTCCAAACGGATTACATGAAGCGTTAACTCCTCTATTTTTTCGAGCAGCATTCTGTCCATGTCGGAGAGGTTGTAGCCATTCTCCTTAAAATCTTGCGCCGAAGGAATACCCGGGAGATGTTTGTTTTTCTTGATATATGATTCCACCTCCTCGAGTGATTTCAGATCATAGGTTTCCTCAAATACGTAATCCGGCATTGGAACAGGATCAAGCACTTCCATTTCATTGGCATAGATCTTACCTGAGGTTTTAAGGTCCCCATATATGGCAACCAGGGAAGGTGCAGGTTGAAACTCATCAGTACCAAAATGGAATTCTCCATTATCCAATATGGAGAACGTAGAATTAGAATTTCCTGAACTCAGGTGAAAATCGCCATCCGTGGAGAATTCAAAACTTCCCGGGCCAATTCCACTTGATACTTTTCCAAACAGGCTAATGTTTCCATTATTCTGTACTCGGAATATGGGACCGCCGGGGAGGTCATTGAATTGATAAAGAAAATCAAGAGACATTCCTCCCTGTATATCAAACTTGTGGTCTCCTTGTGTAACTATTTCATCCTCATCATCGAACCGATAGGTATTTAATCGAATCGTTGGAAGATCCAATACCACTGAGGTTCCGGTTTGATATAAGCCGTCAATAAACAAGGGAGTTTCAACATCTTGTTGATCAAAATTCTGAAAATACTGAATGTTCAGTCCCAAATAAGCAGCACTGTAAGAGTTTTCATCATTCATATCATACCAATATGAGGTGGTCTGACCATGAGTCAGTCCGGAAAAAAAGAAAGTCAACAAGAGGGAAAGCAAAAAGCTTAGAGATTTCATAGTAGTAGCATTATAGTTTGGCTTTCAGATGTAAGAAATCTAACATTGGTATTTCAGGGGATTCCATGAAATACCAAAAACTCTAAATGAATAAGGGGTTTGGATATATAATCAAAAAACCCAACCTTTCCCGAAACGAGAAAGGTTGGACGATCATGCATGTTAGGGGCTACCAAATCAAAGCAAGAGCTGCCCCTAATGTTTTACAAACCGTTGGGTGTATTCATCACCCTCCAGCATTTCGATCTTAGCAATGTAGAGCCCGGGTTCCAGCCAGGCGACATCAATCTGTCTTTTGCCCTCACTGATGGTTGTCTGGTATTGCTTCAGATCAATAGTATTGTAGATTTTAAATAGCCCGGAGCGCGGAGACCCTTTCTTGAACTTCATGTCCACAACCAACTCATCCTTCACCGGATTGGGGTAAACCACAAAGGACCAGTCCCTCTTCACCCTCTTCTCCGGAGCGATCAAGGAGTCGATTAATTTCTGGCCTAGTTCTGTGAGCATAAGGCGCTGGGTCAAGCCCGCTTCAAAAGAGGCCCTTAGCTTCAAGAAGAATAATGATCATATATGAACCCCGGATATTTGGAAATGAATCCCTGTTCTGAATTGATAAACCCGGAAGCCCGAGCACAAAAAAACCCGGTAGCATCATACTCCCGGGTGCGTTCACTGCTTTTTCAAACTACTTTTTAGCCGTCGATTCTTTCTTTTTTGCTGCGGTCTTCTTACCGGCAGAACCCGAGGCCTTGGGTTTTGAAGCAGGCTTTTCAGCCTTTTTCTTCCCCTGCATGATCTCCAGGCTCCTTTGGATAAAACCGGTCAGGCCTTCTCCCCTTAGCAATCCTACCCCCAGCAAAGCCAGATCGAAAGACTGCTTGCCGAGATCCTTGCCCTTGGCATCTCCCTTCAAGACCAGTCCGCTAATTGGATGGTTGGCATTGACGACCACATTAAAGTTATCCGGCATATCAGCACCGAAGGCCATCATACCTCCGCCTCCCATTTTCTGCATCTCCTTCATCCTCCGCATGAACTCGTTCTGGGTGATGCTGACGGGCAATTCATCAGGGCTTAGGCTTTCTACCTGAACCATATAGATCTTATTGTCGATAATGCCCTCATAGATCTCCTTTAATTTGTTACTATCGGCCTCGTTGAGTGAGCTTTCCATCTTCTCCTCCTTTTCGATCAACTTGTCAATGGCATCGCTGTCAACCCTTTTTACCCTCGTTTTTTCCAGCTTGGCTTCAATATGCTGAACAAAATGGTTGTCGAGCATTCCGTCAAGTACCAGCACATCATAGCCCTTCCTTTTGGCGCTTTCAATATATCCGTGTTGCGCTTCCTGATCCGAGGTGTATAGCCAAACCGTATCGCCGTTCTTATCCTCCTGTACAGCTTTCAGCTTTTCACCGTATTCTTTCAGGGTAGACCAGTCCGAAGCCGTGTTTTTCACCAGGGTGATGTCCCTGACCTTCTCATCGAATTTCTCCTCCGAGATCAAACCGTACTTCACGAAAACCTCGATATCCCTGAATTTATCTTCAAAGTTCTTGCGATCCTCCTTGAACATCTCATTCAATCGGTCCGCGACTTTTTTTGTGATATAGGAATTGATCTTCTTCACGCTCGCATCACTCTGCAGATAACTTCTACTCACGTTCAAAGGAATATCCGGACTATCGATCACCCCGTGCAATAACAGAAGGAACTCCGGAACGACATCCTTCACTTCATCGGTGATAAATACCTGCCTGCTGTAGAGCTGTATCTTGTTTCGTTGAAGTTCAAGCTCGTTTTTCACCTTAGGGAAATAAAGCACTCCCGTAAGGTTGAAGGGATAGTCCACATTCAAATGGATCCAGAAAAGAGGATCAGGTGAAAAGGGGTAGAGTTCCTTATAAAAATTAAGATAGTCCTCATCTTTCAATTCACTCGGCGCCTTGGTCCAGATCGGATTGGAATCATTGATCAGGTTATCAACCTGAACATTTTTGTATTTCGGATTGCCGTCTTTGTCCTTTCCATCTTCCTGGCTTTCTTCCTTGGTACCGAATCTGACGGGGATGGGCAGAAACTTTCCATACTTATCCAATATTCCCTGGATCCGCTGATCTTCAAGAAACTCCTCAGAATCTTCATTCAAGTGAAGGGTTATGGTCGTTCCCCGATCCTTCCTCTTCCCATCCTTGATCTCGAATTCTGTCTCCCCTTCGCAAATCCAATGAGCCGGCTTAGAACCCTCCTGATAACTCAGGGAATCGATCTCGACCCTATCGGCAACCATGAAGGCGGAATAGAACCCTAGCCCAAACTTTCCGATGATCTCCTGGGCATCTTTTGCATCCTTGAATTTTTCAACAAATTCTTCCGCGCCGGAAAAAGCGATCTGGTTGATGTATTTTTTGATCTCTTCGGCGGTCATTCCTATGCCCTTGTCTGAGATCGTTAATGTTTTCTTCTTCTTGTCGACACTCACATCGATAGTGAGGTCTCCGGTTTCCTCCTTGTATTCACCAAGAGAAGCTAGTCTCTTGATCTTCTGAGTCGCATCCTGCGCATTGCTGACCAATTCTCTCAAGAATATCTCATGATCCGAATAGAGGAATTTCTTGATGATAGGAAAGATGTTCTCAGTATGTATGCTTATGGTTCCTTTCTCCTTCATTTCAAAAACAGTTTTTCAGGGCTTGAACAAACCCTGTTCCAATGCGTTATCCTCAGGATTTTGTGACATGCTGTCAGTTTTTTCGCTTCATTATGACTTAATCCATCCAGTCCTATGAAATAATAGGCCGAATGAATAATTTGACCCCATTAAAGCCATGGATCAATTCCGCAGAATTTTGGTTGGGCTGGATCTCAGTGATCTGGACAAGGAACTGGTAGATTTTACTGTCTATCTGGACAAGATATTTTCCTTCAATCGCATCACATTCATCCATATTGAGAAATCACTTGAGCTCCCTGAGGATATCCTGAAAGACTACCCGGACATTATGGCTCCGCTAGATGAAACCTTCGAGAAGCAGATGATCGATGAGATCAATGGCAAATTTCAGGATAGCGATGCCGAAATTGAGTTCAAGGTGGAAGAGGGACATCCCGAGGTTGAATTACTCAAATGGGTGCGGATCAAGGATGCCGATCTGTTGATCCTTGGAAAAAAAAGAAACGAAAAGGGCGCCGGAGTGGTGCCCAGCAAAGTCGGACGAGCGGCACGCAGCTCCGTATTGGTTGTTCCACAGCGTTCCAGGCTTCCAATAAAAAAGATCCTGGTGGCTGTGGATTTTTCCGATGAATCTGAAATGTGCCTGAAGCGAATCATGGAGCCCGCAGAAAGAATGGGTGCGGAAGTCATTCTGGAGCACGTGTATTATGTGCCGGTTGGATACACAAAGACGGGAAAATCATTTGAAGAATTCGCGGCGATCATGCGGAAAAATGCCCAGGGGCATATGAATGATTTTCTTCAAAAGATCGGAATGGAACGGCTCGCCAATAAGGTGATCTATCGATTGGATAAGGGAAATGATCCCTCTGATGAGATCATGCAATCAGCAGAGGAAAAGGAGATTGACCTCATCGCTTTGGGGTCGAAGGGCAGAAGCGATCCTGCGGCCTTTTTTCTTGGAAGCCTTGCCGAAAAGCTTGTACAAAGGGATTATAGCATCCCGGTCCTGGTGGACAAACACAAGGGAAGGGTGATGAAATTCCTCGAAGCCCTCATCAATATCTAGGCGTTTTTTCATAAGCATATTTTTTTAGCTTTGCGATCCCGTTTTGTGGGCCTACCGCCAAGCGGTGTATTATTCATGCTTTCAAGACTTTACATTGGTTTTTTTGCAGTTCTCCTTTTTGGGATGTCATCCGCTTATACCTATGCGGATGGATACCTGAATGAGCCATTGCAGGAAGTAAATCTTCCCGACAAGCAGGAAGAAAATGGAGATGATACCGAAATTCGGGTTTCGCTCAGCTATGAAGCCGTCTTTCAGGTTTTCCATTTTGTTTCCAAGTCATGGGAGACCAAGATCCTGGCTTTCACGCCTGTGGAAGTTTACCAGGAGGCTGCCGTTGAATTCCTGATCCGGGATTTTCTTGTCCCCAGGAGTTCTACCCTGTTCCGGCAGATCATATCCCGAAACGCCCCATAGGGAATAACCATTCCAGCCCTCCTCCAAAAAATCAAACAGGAGGACCACATCCCTTATAGGGTTTTTCAATCATCAGCTTAAAAAAATATCATGAAGAATAAAGGATTTGTAGTGGCCCTCACCATAGTGGTCACATTACTCTGTGTTTATTATTTATCATTCACTTTTGTTTCAAGAAATGTGGCCAAAGAAGCCACAGCCTATGCCACCGACGTTCAGGGAAACCAGGATTTCCAAAAAAAACAGCGATACCTGGACTCCCTATGGACCGAACCGGCGTACAATCTTTTTGGGGTTGAATATACCCTGAAGGAGGTCAAACAAACCGAGCTTGCCTTTGGACTTGACCTTCAGGGTGGAATGCATGTGGTGCTGGAAGTGTCTCCCGTTGAGATCCTGAAGGCCATGGCCGGCAACAACCTGGAACCCGAGTTCCTGGATGCCATAGATGCCGCCAAAAAGGAACAAAGGACAAGCCAGGAAGAATTTCTGGATCTGTTCTATGCATCCTATAAGAGCATCAAGCCTGAGGGAAGGCTGGCAGAGATCTTCACCAACACCGCCAACAAGGACAGGATCGATTTCCAAAGTACCGACGAACAGGTATTGGACGTCTTGAGGTCCGAGATCAATGATGCTGTCGACAGAACCTATACCATCCTAAGAACAAGGATCGATAAATTCGGTGTAACCCAGCCCAACATTCAGAAGCTGGAAGGAACAGGAAGGATACAGGTTGAACTTCCTGGTGTTGAGAACCCAAGCAGGGTCAGGAATTATCTGCAGAGCGTTGCAAAACTTGAGTTCTTCGAGGTCTTCGAGCCTAATGAGTATTTCAACTCCATGCTTGCCGCCAATGATTACATCCTTGAAAAAGAAAAGGCTGAGAAGAAACTTGCTTCCGGCATTGACACCGGCGCTTCGGATCAGGGTTTGGAGAACCTCGCCCTTGAACCTGTAGAAGATATGTCATTGGATCAGGATCTTGGTTCCGAAGATCTGATGTCAGAGGACCTGAGCTTGGAAGATGAAACAAGTGATGACCTAACACCCAATGACGACCTTGCACCTGGACTGGATTCCGGTGACGAGGGACTTGCGGCCTCGGATACTTCAAGTTCTGATTCCGCAGCTGCTCCAACAGAATATTCGTTGCTGCTCAGAGGAGTGACTCCGGATGGACAACTGATCTATCGTGGATCGGATACCATGCAGATCAACAAGTACCTGAGAGATCCGAAGATCAAGGCCCTGTTTCCAAAGAACCTGACTTTCCTTTGGTCTGTAAAGGCCATCGGAACCGACCAGGTTCAGGATATCTACGAGCTCTATCCTATCAAGACAGAACGCAAAGGCAAGGCACCGCTAGAAGGAGATGTGATCACGGATGCGAGGCAGGACATCTCCTCAGATGGACGCGGTTATGAGATCAGCATGAACATGAATGCCAATGGAGCTAAAACATGGAGAAGACTGACAAGAGAAAATATCGACCGGAAGATCGCCATCGTTCTGGATAACAGGGTTTATTCAGCACCAACCGTACAGGGTGAGATCCCCGGAGGAAGAAGCTCGATTTCAGGTAGCTTCACGTTTGAAGAATCCAAGGACCTTGCAAACGTATTGAAGGCCGGTGCACTCCCTGCTCCCGCAAGGATAGTTGAGGAGGCTGTTGTCGGTTCGTCATTGGGTGAAGAATCCATCAGACAAGGAATCGTTTCGATCCTTTCCGGATTGATCTTCGTAGTCCTCTTCATGATGGTCTATTACAATCGAGGCGGTGCGATCGCTGACCTTGCTCTGATGATCAACATCTTCTTTATCCTGGGTATCCTGGCGCAGCTAAACGCGGCCCTTACCCTGCCAGGTATTGCGGGTATTGTATTGACCATCGGTATGTCGATCGATGCCAACGTACTGATCTTCGAACGGATCCGGGAGGAACTGCGCGGAGGAAGAAGCCTGATCAATGCCATCAAGATGGGTTACGATAAGGCGTTCAGCTCGATCATTGACTCCAATGTAACCACCTTCCTGACAGGTGTGATCCTCTATTCGTTTGGATCAGGTCCGGTAAAAGGTTTTGCTGTAACCCTGATGATCGGTATTGCGTGTTCTTTCTTTTCAGCTGTATTTATCACCCGGGTGATCGTTGAGAGAATGATCAAAAAGAACAAGGAAAGCGGGATCAGTTTCGTAACAGGCCTGTCAAAAGGATTCCTTGCTCATCCGGATTTCAATATTATCGGAAGAAGGAAGATCGCATATATCCTTTCTACCATCGTGATCGTCGTGGGTATGTCCCTGATCTTTGCACAGGGTGGACTTAACCTGGGGGTTGACTTCACCGGTGGCCGGTCATATGTGGTTCAATTCGAACAACCCGTCTCCCTGAACGAGGTTCGATCCGAACTGTCGAATTCTTTCGAGGACAAAGCCGTGGAGGTGAAGACCTATGGGTCAAACAATACCTTGAAGATCACGACGGGTTACCTCGTTAACGACGAATCCGAGGAAGCCGATGGGCTGGTTCTCGAAGCACTTCAAACGGGTCTCAGTTCTTTTCAGGATCTGGATCCGGAGATCCTCAGTTCGGCAAAGGTTGGAGCGACCATCGCCGATGATATAAAAAATACGGCCAGAGAATCGATCTTCTTCTCCCTGGCCGTGATCTTCCTGTACATTCTGATCCGTTTCCGCAGATGGCAGTTTGGACTTGGAGCGGTGGTCGCACTTCTTCATGATGTCCTTATCGTCTTCTCCGCAATCGCGATTGCAAGGGCATTGGGAATCGCGTTTGAAATCGACCAGGTATTCATTGCTGCACTTCTGACCATCATCGGTTATTCCATCAATGATACCGTGGTTGTATTTGACCGCGTAAGGGAGTACCTGAGGGAGCATTACCACCCTGAAGTCGCAGTGACTCTGAACAACTCGATCAACTCAACGCTGAATCGTACCGTGATCACCTCTTTTACCACATTGCTCGTGATCCTGGTATTGTTGATCTTCGGTGGAGAGGCGTTGAGAGGATTTTCCTTTGCACTGTTCATCGGGGTGCTGATCGGTACTTATTCATCGATCTTCATCGCAACACCCGTAGTACTTGAAACAAGTAAAAAGGATCTGGCCAAGGAGGCAACTGCGGCCAAGACCAATCCTAAGCCGGTTCCGGCAGGAGCCTGATCAAATACAGATCCCCCGGAAATTTCTTTCGGGGGATTTTTTTACCATTTAGGAGGTTCGACCAGCTGGGTATAGGCCTTGTAGAGATCCTCGATATCCTGAACATATAGGTAGGGCTCTATTCCACGGCAATAACCAAACTGAACCACCGGATCGGTATAGTATTTCCGGTAGGATTTCTTCTTGATCCACTCAGCTACATGGTTATCCCAGATCTCCGGGTTATCTCCGTATTTCTTCGCCAATCTCCTGGCATCCAACACATGGCCCTGGCCGACATTGTAGGAAGCCAAAACAAATTTTATCCGCTCGACAGAATCCTCCACCTTGTCATGCCAGATGCTCTCGAGGTAATCGATAAACTTAGTGCCGGCTAGAATATTTTTCTCGGGGTTGGTCAGATCATTGGGTTGGACTCCAAATTGCTGGCCTGTCTGAGGCATGACCTGCATCAGACCTATGGCTCCCCTTGAAGATCTTGCCGTTGGGTTGAAACGAGACTCTCTGTAGATCTGCGCTGTCAGGAGCTTCCAATCCCATTGAATATTCTCTGAATAAGATTTGATCAGGTCATCATAAGGCGAAATGCTTTTGATAGAATCCTTAAAATTCTCCTGCCTGAACAAGCGAAGGTTGCCCGGATTAAAGTACTTCTTGTATAGCACATTGAAGATGGGGCCTCGTTTGAGTATCCTCAAATTGGAATTGAGCGATGTCAAAAGCTCCGTGGAATTTGGCCGAACCGCCCAGGCGATCTGCTGGTCGGTGGTAAGCTCGGTTTTATCATCGATCTCCCGATAAAAAGCCGCCGTCATATTGGCAATGTTCTTATCTGCTATGGTGTAACTGATCTCTCCGGAGGCTACCCGATCGATCAATTCCTCGGTTTCCACTCCGGAAGAAGCCTCCACAATGACAATATCACCGCCGATCTCCTCTGATAGGTTTTCGAGTCGCTTATAAAAAGATGACCTCGCTCTGACCGTGACCTCTTTTCCGATCAGGTCAACCGCATTCCTGATCATCTCCTTTTCAATCTCATGTGATTTCTTGGTCTGCCAGTTGGCCGGCTTTCTTTGGATCAATACCTGTTTTGTATATATAAACGGGTCGGTGAAGGCTACATACTCCTTTCGTTCCTTGGTCACTGTCAGGTTATGGGCAATGACATCTCCCTCACCGTTCAAAAGTCTTTCAAACAATTTGTTGAGATCCTTTTCAACCTCGATCTGCAGTTTCACACCGATCTTGGCCGCCATCGTGGCCAGCAGTTCATACTCAAACCCCAGTGGTTTTCCCTGATATAGAAAATAGCTGAAAGAATTGTTGTCGATCAATGCGATGAGCGTGCCTCTTTCCTTGATCTTGTCAAGGTCAAAGTCTACCGGCTCCGGGAGTGTTTCGGAAAAGTCGCTGATATCATTCTCCCCAGCACCTTCTTCGGGGCTCGAACAGCCGGAGAAGGCCAAAAAAATTCCAAATAGAATTAATTTGATTAGTTTGGTTTGGCTGGTGAAATCCATAAGGATGTAAGTCCAATTTAAAAAAACAGGAACTACCAATTCAGATTAAGCCGATTTTTCTGATCTCGCCAAAATGAGAAGCACCCTCATTAATCTTGTTCTCCTTCTAATTCTGATCCCAGCATTTAGTCCGGATCTGGCCGCCCAACCTTCACAAAGTATCCGGGGAATGGTGATCGAAAAAGCGACGCAGCAGGCCCTTCCCGGAGCGGCAGTATCAGTTTTAAAAGGCGATAGCCTGATCAGCGGAGGTATCAGTGATCTTGATGGAAAGTTCCTGATCGGCAATCTGGAACCAGGCCGGTACAATATCAGATGCCAGTTTATGGGGTTCTTGGATTGGGAATCGGACTTCCAGGAATTGACCTCCGGAAAGCAGCTCATCATGAACATTGAGATGTCGGAATCGGTCTTTGAAGGAGAAGAGGTGATCATCGAGGGGCATAGGCCGGATTACTTCGCCGACAACGAATTCAGCACCATCAGTGCACGATCCTTCAACGTGGAAGAGACACAGCGCTACGCCGGGTCCATCAATGATCCCGGAAGAATGGCCATGAGCTTGCCAGGCGTCCAACTGAGCGGACAGGATAATGAAAACACGATTGTGGTTCGTGGAAATACCGCGATTGGGATGAGTTGGAAACTTGAGGGCGTAGAGATCCCCAATCCGAATCATTTTGCCGACAGGGCGTCGAGCGGTGGTGGATTGAGTTCCTTGAGTATATATGTCCTGGGGCATTCGGACTTTCTGACCTCAGCCTTTCCGGCAGAATATGGAAACGCCTTCGCCGGAGTCATGGATCTCAGGTTCAGAACAGGAAACAACGAAAAAAGAGAATACAGAATCCAAGCAGGTATGCTTGGGCTGGATTTCGCCACCGAAGGGCCCTTTTCAAGGAAGAAAAAAGGATCGAGCTATGTTTTCAACTATCGCTACTCCACCCTTGGGATCCTGAATGCCCTCGGAGTGAGGGTTGTGGGGCCCAATGTTACCAATCAATTTCAAGACCTTTCCTTCAACCTGAGTTTTCCCGTTTCAAAGAAGCATAAGATCACGCTCTTCGGCTTAGGGGCTTTGAGCGACGAACAAAAAACGGCGGTGGAGGATCCCGCAGAATGGGAAAGTTTCAACGATACCAGGGTTTATGATTTCAAAACCAATTTTGGGTTGATGGGGCTGACCCATACCTGGTTGATCAACAAGAGATCCTTCCTTTATTCAGTGGTTACCATGGGCGCCAATGAGGTCAAATGGAAGGAAGATACACTGAGTTCCGATGGCAATTACTACCGAATGAAGGATGAATATTTTCTCAATGGCAGGCTGAATGTCATGACCTCCTACAACTACAAACCTAACCCAAGGATGGCCATTAAGACCGGGGTTCAATTCAGTACCCATTTTTATGATGTGTTTTCAAAATTGGGTGACAGATTTCAGCTAAGTGACGGGACCGAAGTCGACACGGAATTTATCCGTATCGACGGAGACGGAACTCCGATATCGGTACAACCATATATTCAGGCAAACCAAAAGGTGGGAACCCGATGGGTATTTAACTATGGGGTACACTGGCTCTATTTTTCCAAGACGGGAGAGTTCGTTACTGAGCCAAGAGTAGGAGCCAAGTATTTTATCAATGAAAAAAACCAGCTTGGTTTTGGCTCAGGGCTCCACAGTCAAATCCTTCCGTTTACAGCTTACAATACTATATCCAGGCCATGCAGCGCTTGCGATCCGAGCATACCATTCGATTCGAAACCAAATGAAGATCTTGGATTATTCAAATCCTGGCATGCGGCTTTGTCTTATGATTTCTTTCCTTCTCGATCCTTCCATATCCGCGTCGAGCCCTATTACCAATTCCTCTTCAATGTGCCGGTGGCGGTTGATTACTGGAGTTCTTACTCTTTGATCAACCAGAACGATGATTTCTATACCGAGAAAATGGATAACTCAGGCGTCGGACAAAACTATGGAGTTGAGTTTACGGTGGAAAAAAGCTTCGCCAACCGGGTGTTCTTCATTTTTACCAGCTCGGTCTATCAAAGCGAATATACCACCTCCTATCTGGATCAGGATGTCACCTTCAACACAGCCTTTGCCAGCAATTATAACATCAACCTGACCGGTGGAAAGGAATGGGCCATGAAGCGAAATCGCTCCTTTGAGCTGGGTGGAAGGTTTATCTGGGGCGGGGGCTTAAGATACACTCCGATTGACGAGCAAGCTTCGGAAACTCTCGGATGGGAAGTTCTTGATCAGAGCAGGCAGTTCACAGAGCAAAACCCGGACTATTTCCGGATAGATTTCCGCGCAGCATTTCGAAAGAACAGGGAAAAATACTCCTGGAGGTTATCACTGGATATTCAGAACATCACCAACCGTACAAATCCAAAAAGGCCATTCTATGACCCCTGGCAAAACGAGATTGTTTTTGATCCTATGTCCGGTCTGGTGCCTGTGTTGAGTTATATCCTGGATTTCTGATCAGACTTTTTTGATGGCATCCAGGAATTTGATCTCCTGGGCAGGGTCTTTGATCACGAGGATCGGAACATCTTCACTCAGATCAAGCAGCTTTTCCGTTACACTTCCAAGCAGGAGAGTGGCCACTCCGGTCTTGCCCTTCGATCCGATGATCACCAGATCACTGCCTTGCTTATGCGCGGAATCCAAAATTGTCTTCGCGACATTATGACCTTGATCCATGACCACCTCAGCCTTGTAATTCAAGACTTTAAGATCCCCGCTTTGCAAAAAAACATCCACCTCTTCCCTGGCATTCTGCTCGGCGATCCGGGCAAAATCCTCGAAGTTCATCCCCGTTTCATAAAACGCCGTTGGCCTCGGATAAACATTCAGAAAATGCACTTCGGACCCTTTTTTCAAAGGTTCCGAAAGCAGGATCTTTTCGAGTACGAGGTCACTGTGATCCGAGCAATCCACAGGCACCAATACCCTATCGAATTTCAATTTGGACGCACGATTTAAGATCAGTACCGAGCAGGGGCTATGACGTACAAATCGGCCATTGTTCAGTCCACCCTCATTGTCGTCATGTGAAGAAACGATCACCAGATCGATATTCTCTTTTCGGACGATCTCTACAAGGTCATGAACGGGATGACCTTCCATCACGATCAGGTCAAAATTCAGCTCCCCAAACTCAGATGAGATCTTGTTCTTCAGGGAGTTTTCCAATGCTGAAAGGACCTTTTTTTCAGAGAATCCTGCCTTGCTGAATTTGATATGAGGGAGGTCAAGGTCTTCGGGAACATGAACAAAAAGGAGCTTTCTATGCTCCGGATCTTCTTTCAAAAAATCCGACAAGCCCTCAAAAACCACCTCGTCATCCGGGTGATTATTCAGGACTACAAGTACGTTTTCAAATATGGCGGCCACAGCGTTTCAAATATTGTTTTAAAAGTAGCTGAAGCACTTGATTATTATCATTGCAGAATGGAATTTATGTCAGATTTCTAAACGAAAAAATCGGCTTCATTTATCACAACAAAGATGTATAAACTGGAAGAAATACTCGTCCCGATCGATTTTTCAAATCGATCCATCGCAGCTCTGGAAGAAGCCGGGTTTCTGGCTCAAAAAACAGGATCGAAATTGTTCGCCTTTCATGCGATTCGAAGACCAAATGCGGGACCCGGATCCACTGCATTCCACAACAAAGGATTGCTTGATCATAAACTGAGCGAACTCAACAAGAAATACCAAAATATCACCTACGGGATCAGAGAGTTCAAAAACCTGGATCATAACATCCAAATCGAGCCGGGAATATCAAAGGAGAATATCACCCGGATGATCCATGATGAAAAAATAGACCTGATCATCAGCGCGACTCATGGAGCCGAGGGAATCGAAATGGTCCTGGGAAGTCGCACGCAGAAGTTGATCCATGAATTGAAAGGCCCCATCCTCGTGATACCTGACGGATCAAAGATCCGAACAGTGAAGAAAATAGCATTGGCCATCGATTTCAGTTCAAAATTCAAGATGGCCGCTGTGGAGCCTATACTGGAAATGGCAAGGATCCTGGGAGCTAAGTTGTACATTTTTGAAGTTCAGGAGTACAACCACTCAAGGCAAAAGGAGCAGGAGAAATTCAAAGACAAGTTATGCGAATTGGGTTGTGATGACATTCAGGTGGTTTTCGACACCCAGGTAGATCGGCATGTCGAGGATGGCATCCGGAAATTCATCAAAACCTTCGATATCGACATGCTGGGATTGATCCCTCTGCATAGGAATCCGTTGATCGATATCTTCCATGACAGCCTCAGCGAAAAAATGGCTGGAACAGCGAAAATTCCCATTTTGACACTAGCCGAGAATTATGAGAATAGAAAGCTCTAAAGCCATTGAAAGCCTGATAATTATAGTAAATTCGCCATTTATTTTTTAGTCTGAAATATGGAAAACATCAACGTTCTTGCCGAGAAAATATACCAGGAGGGAATTCAAAAAGCCCAGATAGAAGCGGAAGAACTCATCAACAAAAGCCAAAGAGAGGCAGCCGAGATCATTGCAAAAGCGAAGAAGGAAGC
The DNA here is from genome assembly GCA_028282565.1 of Cytophagales bacterium. Taxonomy (GTDB): domain Bacteria; phylum Bacteroidota; class Bacteroidia; order Cytophagales; family CCMP332; genus JANQHS01. The sequence goes on from JANQHS010000263.1 coordinate 15,857, forward strand.
GGCGGAAATTATAGAGAAAGGCAAATCGGAAGCTGAAAACCATGAAAAGATCCTGCAGTCAGAGGTCAGGCTATCTGTTCAGCATACGCTCGAAGAGCTAAAAAACAAGGTCAGGGAATTGATCATCTTCCAGGCCTTGAACAAACCAACAGGAGAGCTTTTCTCGGATCCGAAATTTCTGGCCGGCCTGTTTATGGAAATGGCCAAGAACCTTGATGCCGGAAAGGGCTTTGTGGTAAAGATCTCCAGCGAGTTGGATAAGGAAATGGCGAAAAGGCTTGAATCTGAAGTTGGAAAAACCCTTAAGGATGTGAATTTCGAAATAGACACAAGACTTGGATCGAAGAGTTTCAGGATCGGTGAAAAGGGCAAAAACTTCGAAATCTCTTTTTCTGAAGAAGACTTCGTCGAGTTTTTCCAATCACAGCTAAAAGAGAGAACCAGGAAACTCCTGTTTGATTAAGGCAGCAATGGCCCATTACTATCTCCTTTCATCCCTTCCCGAATTTGATCCATTGGCAGGAGACCCCAAGATCGAATACGAGGATCTGTACCGATTCATCATCGACAACATTGATGAGCAGGAAGTCCGGGAGATCAAGTACCTTGTTTTTCGAAATGACGTGCGGAACTTCCTTTCCTATAAGGCAAGAAACTGGGGTTTTGACGACTTTGCCCTTCCCTTCATGACCCCAAGTCTTTTTGATGAGGAGTATTGGGATAACCCCGTGGTTTCTTCCGATATTCTTCCTGATTTTATGGAGAGGTTTCTGGAATACCGGGAGTGCAAATCCCTGAACGAGTTCAATATTTTCCAATCAAGGATCTGGATCAATTATTATGAAAGCGCAATTGTCCGTGCCAACAAGTACCTGAAAAAGGTCCTAAGCCTGGAGCTATTCCTGTTTTCTTCCTTACATGATTACCTGACCAAAAGAAAGGGCTTTACTGATCAAAGGATAGAAGCTTCCTTTTTTAACGAACGCGAAGAGCCAAACCAGGAATACCTGGGTTTTCTCAGAGAGTTGTTTTCAGGATCTCAAAACATGTTGAACCTGGAAAAACGTGCCGATGAATTGATCATCAAGGCCGCCAACAATATTATCCCCATCAACAGATTCAGGTTCAATTCGATCACGGCTTATACCTATCGTTTGCTGATAGGCTCCAAATGGGCCAGGCTTAATGATGAAGAAGGGGAAAAAAGAAAGATTAACATGATTCAGAAAATGACCGATGCCTATGAGCTCCCGGTCTGACGATTCTATGACAAAAGGAACAATAACAAATATCATAGCCAACCTGATCACCGTCAAGGTGGATGGGCCGATCTCCCAGAATGAGATCTGCTATGTCATCACCTCCAGAAACAAATTGCGTTCAGAGGTGATCAAGGTTGAAGGCGATACGGCCTTCGCCCAGGTGTTTGAGATCACCACGGGACTCAAAGTCGGCGATCCGGTTGAGTTTTCAGGAGCCATGCTGGAGATCGAGCTCGGCCCTGGCATACTCTCCCAAAACTTTGATGGACTTCAGAACAATCTGGATGGGCTGGAAGAAACTTTCCTTGAACCGGGAAAGATCGCTCCGGCCCTTGATGCGAATAAGAAATATGAATTCAGGCCAATTGCCAAAAAAGGCCAGGTTGTCAAGGCGGGGGATTGGCTCGGAGAGGTAACGGAGAACAACATTTCCCATAAGATCATGGTCCCCTTTAGCTTCGAGGGTGAGACCACTTTGATTTCGGTGGCAGCACAAGGAGAAATGACCATCAAGGATGAGGTTGCAGCAGCTGAGGACAACAAGGGAAGAGCACAATCCTTCAACATGGTCCAGAAATGGCCGGTGAAAATTCCGGTCAGGGCTTATAAAGACAAGCCCAGACCATTTAACATTCTTCAGACAGGCCTTAGAGTGATCGATACCCTTAATCCCATAACCGAAGGCGGAACAGGATTCATCCCCGGACCCTTTGGGACAGGCAAGACAGTGCTTCAACACGCCATTGCCAAAAATGGGGATGCGGATATCATCATCGTCACCGCATGCGGGGAAAGAGCCAATGAAGTTGTAGAGATCTTTACGGAATTCCCCGAACTGATCGACCCGAGAACAGGAAGAACCCTGCAGGAAAGAACATGCATAGTCTGTAACACCTCGAGCATGCCCGTTTCCTCCAGAGAAGCTTCGGTTTATGTGGGAATGACCATCGCTGAATATTACCGAGCAATGGGCTTGAAAGTGCTTCTGCTGGCGGATTCGACTTCACGCTGGGCACAGGCCTTGAGGGAGATGTCCAACAGACTGGAAGAACTTCCGGGACCTGATGCCTTCCCCATGGACCTTCCCGCCATTATTGCAAACTTCTATGCCAGGGCGGGGATTGTCGAACTCAACAGCGGTGAAATGGGGTCCGTAACCTTCATCGGTACGGTATCTCCTGCCGGTGGAAACCTGAAAGAGCCAGTAACGGAGTCAACGGCCAAGGTTGCGCGTTGTTTCTATGCTTTGAACCAGGGAAGAGCCGACTCAAAGAGATATCCGGCCATTGAAACAGTCGATTCTTATTCGAAATACCTGGACTATCCGGAATTCGAAAAATTCATGGATGAACATACCCAGGAAGGCTGGGTCAAACTGGTTAAAAAAGCCAAAGACCTTTTGATCAAGGGGGCCGAAGCCAGGACACAGATCAACATTCTGGGTGATGATGCCGTTCCGGTCGAATACCACCGGGACTTCTGGAGGAGCGAGGTGATCGACTTTGCCTACTTGCAGCAGGATTCATTCGATGATCAGGATATGAACTGTCCAATGGACAGACAAAAGTTCATGTTCAATATGGTCATGGATCTCTGCACCGAAGATTTTGAGTTCCAAACCTTCTCCGAGGTGACGGACTTCTATAAAAAAATGATCAACTATCTGAGACAAATGAATTACGCTGAATTCAATTCCAAGGAATTCAATGAGCACAAGGAAACCCTTGAACAATTTGTCGATGAGCAAAGAACAGCACATGAAAGGGAAGGCGTTCAGTAAGATTTACACAAACCTCACCAAGATCACCAAGGCCACCTGCACCTTGAAAGCAGATGGCGTGGGATACCAGGAACTGGCATTTGTCGATGGAAGGCCGGCCCAGGTCGTAAAACTGATCGGCGACGAAGTAACGCTTCAGATCTTCAAGGGGACAGAAGGAATAGGTACCGATTCGGAAGTGGTCTTCACAGGCAAGCCTCCGACAATCAAGGTGAGTAAGGGCATGGGTGGAAGGTTCTTCAACGCCTATGGAGAACCGATTGACGGAGGACCGGAAGTGGAAGGAGAAGAGCGTGAGATCGGCGGACCTTCGGTGAACCCTGTCAGAAGAAAAAAACCATCTCAACTGTTGGCTACTGGTATTGCCGGAATCGACCTCAACAATACACTGGTCACAGGTCAAAAGATCCCATTCTTCGCGGATCCCAACGAACCCTATAACCAGGTTCTCGCCTCTGTGGCATTGAGGGCAAATGCGGATAAGATCATCCTTGGAGGCATGGGCCTGAGCAATGACGATTACCTCTATTTTAGGGATACCTTCACCAATGCCGGGGAACTTGAGAAGATCATCTCATTTATCAATACCGCCGAGGATCCGCCGGTTGAAAGGCTGTTGATCCCGGATATGGCCTGCACGGCAGGTGAGTTTTTTGCCAATGATCTGCAGCAGAAAGTATTGGTGCTCCTTACGGATATGACCCTTTTCGCCGATGCCCTTTCAATAGTGGCAAACAAGATGGATCAGATCCCATCCAAGGACTCGATGCCGGGCTCTCTCTACAGTGACCTTGCCAGAATCTACGAAAAGGCCGTCCAATTCGATCATGGTGGCTCTTTGACGATCATCGCCGTAACTACGCTGAATGAAGGAGATATCACCCATGCTATACCGGATAATACAGGATATATCACCGAAGGACAGCTATTCCTGAGAAGAGATACCGAGATCGGAAAGACCATCATCGATCCGTTTCGAAGTTTGTCAAGGCTGAAGCAAAACGTAATTGGTAAAACGACCAGGGAAGACCATCCACAGGTCATGAACTCCCTGGTCCGACTATATGCGGATGCTATGTCAGCAAGAACCAAGCGTGAAAACGGATTTGACCTCACTGATTATGACCAGCGTACCCTGGAGTTTGCAAAGGATTATTCCGAAAGGCTATTGGCCGTCGATATCAACATCCCGGTTGAAAAAATGCTTGATCGCGGCTGGGAGATGATGTCTAAATACTTTGAAGCCCATGAGGTCGGCATCAAGGAAGAGTTGATGGAAAAATACTGGAAAAAGAACTAGCATGGCTCTGAAGATCCAGTACAACAAAACTTTTTTACACAGTCTCAGAAAACAGTTGGCCGTTAGGGTAAAGGTCCTGCCTACCTTAAAAAGCAAGGAGACCGCCCTTAGGATCGAGGTGAAAAAGGTTCAGGTACTGATCGAGGAGAAACAGGAAGAATTAAATAAGCTGAGAAAGGAGAATTATTCGACCAACAAGCTTTGGAACAAGTTTCCCGATATACTCAGGATAAAGGAAGCGATCATCGATCTGAAGAACACTGCAGGTACCAAAATTCCGATTTTCGAAGGACTGGAATTTGAGATCAGCGACAGCTCGTTCTTTGAATTACCGGCATGGTCCGACCTGGCCGTGGAACAATTAAAAAGAGAGGTCGAATTGGAAATGGAGCTTAAGGTTCTGCAAAGACAATTTGAGATCCTTCACCGCGAAAGGAGGAAAACCACTCAAAAGGTAAACCTATATGAAAAGGTCCAGATCCCGGAGTTTGAGAGTGGAATCGCTAAGATCAAGCGATTTCTGGAAGACAAGGAGAATATCTCCAAGGCGGCACAAAAAATTGTGAAGGAAAGAACAGCGAAAATGGCGGTATGAAGTCGAACATGAAAAAATTGACCCTGCTCTGCACTTCCGCCGAGAAAGAACAAATTCTCGACAAGCTGGGAAAATTCCGTTCTGTTCATATCGAAGGGCCAAAAGAAGCATATCCGATCAGGGAGGACCTTTCCAAAGAACTGGAAACCCTCGACCATATTGAGGAGGCCATCGGAAAAGCCGTGAACATCGTTGGCCACCAAACCAAAGACACCAGCCTTGATGTTTCCTTCAACCCCGAGCTGTTCAAGAAGAGGATCGACGATATCGAGAAAACCATCGAGGAGCTATCGGATAAAAAGGAAGATCTGAAAAGGCATGAGGCCAATCTGGAACCCTGGGGAAACATTCACTGGTTGAAACTGGGTATACTTGAGCGCTTTGGGGTAACCGCGAGATTCTTTACTCTTCCGGAAAAGGAGTTCAAGCAGCTCAAGCCACCTAAGGGTCATGTATATGTGATCAATAAGGATAAAGGTCTGGTCTATTTTGTGGTGTTCGAAAACGGTGAGCAGATCCAGGTGGCGGCCGATGAGGTACATCTGCCAAAAAAATCCCTTACCATCATACAGAAGGAATTTGAAGATTGCGAGGAAGCGATCTCGGAAGGTTGGAAAACCCTGGCCGGGATGGAGATCTTTCTCAAAGATCTTGGTAGAAAAAGGGCAAGCCTGATGAGACAGGCTCAATACAACATTGCTGCGGACAAAATGGAACAGGTTGGGGAAATTGAGGCCATCCAAACCCTGAACGGCTGGTTCCCTGCCAGCAAAGAGGAAAAAGTCAAAAAAAAGCTGGATAAGGGAGGATTCACTTACCGGATCACGGACCCGGAAATCGGCGACAACGTACCGATCATGCTCGAGAACAGCAGGTATAATTCCTTGTTTGAAGACATTACAAAACTGTATCAGCTTCCCAACTACAGGGAGTTTGACCTTACGCCCTTTATCGGATTCTTTTATCCGATCTTTTTTGCATACTGCCTTGGCGATGCGGGATACGGGATCATATTGACCGTAGTCAGTATTGTTGGTTTGAGAACCATTTTCAAAGATTACAAACCCGCAGGCTATCTGGGACTGGTGCTCGGGCTGGTTACTATGTTTATCGGAACAGTGAAATCCGGAACATTTTTCGGAATACCGCTGCTTGAGGCCGGGGACATCCCGATACTGGGTTATTTCGAAAGATTTGTGTTCATCACGGATGATCAGGATTTTATGTTCAATGCATTCAATGTGAGCCTCATGGTCGGCCTTTTCCAGATCCTCCTTGGAGTGGTGATCTCCATTTTCAGAAGAACGAAATTCATGTCATTCGGAATGGCCTTGCCACAGGTAGGAAAACTCCTGATAATCGTTGCTGCAGTGGGAATGTTCCTTGGCGGAAACCAGGATATGGCCCCATTCAACAACATGATGTCTCCATTGGGGTGGATACTTGGGATAGGCATCCTGACCATGATCATCTTTTATGATCTGAACATACCTTTAGCCCAAAGAATTGGCAATGGATCACTCGGAGTGTTTTTTGTTTTCACAGGACTACTCGGAGACATTCTGTCCTATATCAGATTATTTGCACTTGGGGTATCCTCATCAATTCTCGGACTGGTGGTAAACCAGATCGCGGCACCGATGTTCGAAGGTTCGGTCCTTTCCATCGGAGGGGGAGTGATCTTCCTGATCATAGGTCATAGTTTGAATTTTGTAATCGCCTTGCTTGGGTCAATGATTCATCCATTAAGGCTTACATTTGTCGAGTTTTATAACAACGCCCAATTTGAGGGTGGCGGAACGGAATACGAACCTTTTAAAAATTAAGAAAAAATGGAACCTGCAATTCTTATCGCATACATTGGCATCGGACTGATGGTCTCTCTGACCGGAACGGGAAGTGCAATTGGTACGGCCCTCGGAGCCATGACAACGGTGGGAGCATTAAGAAAAAACAAAAAGGCCTTTGGCTCCTATATTGTCCTTTCCGCACTTCCGGGGACCCAGGGTCTTTATGGCTTTGCCGGATTCTTTATCATGCAGGACCTGCTGGTAGCAGATATGAGCTTCCTCCAAGGAGCCGCAGTTCTTGGAGCCGGATTGGCACTGGGAATTGCCGGACTCTTTTCCGGGATCTACCAGGGTCGCGTGTGTGCCAACGGTATCGACAGCATTGGAAATGGCAATGATGTTTTTGGACAGACCCTGATCCTTGCAGTATTTCCTGAGCTTTATGCGATCATGGCATTTGCCGCAACGTATCTGATCCGTACCTCCTTTTGAAATAAGGCATACTTTTTATCGTTTTTCATGGTGAGTAAAAGGATATGCGCATAGCCTTTGTAGCCATAGGATTTCTCTTTCTGTTCTTTGTGAGCAACGCACAGGACAAGAAGCATAAGATCTTCATTTCCGAGGACGCCAAGCCTACGCTGGACCTGAACCCGGAAGAAGAAGAGGAAGAAGAAGATCGAAAAAAGAAAAAGCGAAAGAAGAAAACATTCTACGGCTACAAAACCAAAAAAGCTTTCACTCCACCGATCACCAGGGGCAGGAAAACCATACTTGAGACTTTCTATGTACTGAAGCACTTTGAGCAGCCCGATCCATATGTCAAGGAGATCTATTACTATGATGTAGCCAGGAAAAAGATCAAAACCGCACGCGCGAACAAAATCGTCAATGACCCCAAGGTGATGAGGGTCTTGCATGGACCCTATAATCGATACGTAAATAAGGCCGCCGTTGAAACAGGGATCTTCTACCTGGGTGCAAGGCATGGACGCTGGGAAATGTTCAACCTGGATTCCGCCCTGGTCGACAAGCAGTTGTACTACAAAGGCTGGCCCCAAGAGTCGGAGATCAGGTATTATGATCTTGAACAGACCCAGGTGAAAGAGGTGGTTCCGGTCAAATGGGGAGACAAATCAGGGGATTATGTTTATTTCAATGAAAATGGTTCATTGAGGATCACAGGAAAATATGCCAATGATATCAAGGTAGGAAAATGGCGGCTCTATCATGCCAACATTCAGAAGCGACACATGGAGATCCAGTACGCGGAAAATCCGTATGATTATGACCACCAACCCATTGTTCTAAGGGAATGGGATCGTGAAGGAAAGCAGGTTTACGATTATCGCAAATCAGAGGAGCCCAGGTATTTTGATGAGGATGTGCTCGAAAAACTTCAGGCCAAGAAATAGCCTATGAAAATACCTCTTTACCAGGTAGATGCTTTTGGAGATGGACTTTTCTCGGGTAATCCGGCATGCGTCTGCCCGCTGGACGAATGGCTTGATGATGAACTCCTTCAACAGATTGCTGCGGAAAACAATGTTCCGGAAACCGCCTTTTTCGTGCCTGAAGAGGGTGGTTTTCATCTTCGTTGGTTCACCCCAACAGTTGAAATTCGACTTTGCGGACATGCAACGCTAGCCTCAGCACATGTCCTGTTCTCGCACCTGAAAAGACCAGGCGATGAGATCAGGTTCTCTTCTTTATCGGGACCACTCAGGGTGCTGCGAACCGGGGAGGAGCTGACCCTTGATTTTCCTACGGAAGAGATCAGGCACGTAGAGCTGGATGAACATCTGATCGCTTCCCTCAAGGCTTTGCCCAACGAGATCTATCAGACGGATTATTACTTCCTGGTTTATGAAACCGAAGCACAGATCAGGGATATGGCTCCGGAATTTGAGACCATGATGAAATCGCCTGCCAAGGGCGTATTGGCAACTGCTCCCGGCGATGAAGTCGATTATGTTTACCGGTTCTTTGCACCCAAAATGGGAATACCGGAAGACCCGGCTACGGGTTCCGCCCAGAGTATGCTCGCACCTTATTGGAGCAACCGCCTGAACAAACAGGATTTCCAATCCCTGCAATTATCCAGGCGAGGGGGCAGGTTCAATTGCGAGCTCAGGGGAGACAGGGTCCTGATCAGTGGAAAAGCAATTACCTACCTGAATGGAGAGATCACAATTTGACCAAAGTTCGACCTCCTCTCCGAGCGCAATGCGCATTCTATGGCCGGATCTTATGAAGAATTTCAAATCTGAAGCAAGCGACCCAAAGCTCAATTTCGCAAGGCCATAACCCCTTCCTTTTCTGCGCTTCTAATTCCTCGAATGGAATCATAAAGTTCTAACCATTACAAGCTCCAATACCTGAGAGAAAAGGGGTAATGACCCGAAGATCGTTACGGGTACCTATTTCTATCAATTAAGAGTCCGGATGAGGGAAACCAAAACCTACAATGGCTCCTTTACCCTGATCAGATAGCTCTATTCTGGAATTTCAGGTAAAAACTGATGTTCATGGCGATCAACAGGAATCCGTAAAACATATCTTCAAAAGGAATGGTGCCAAGGCGAAGACCGATATTCTCCCTGTCATTGTACCAAACCACCTCTTCCTCGATAAAGGAACCTGTCAGAACACCGTTGAAAAGAAAAAAGGGCAATAAGACGAATATATAACTCAGGTATATCCTTCCAAGAAAGGGAAAAACGAATACATATTGAGCGAGAATGACAAAAATAAAAGTGAGCAAGAATGTTACAGAGGTATAGAGATGGGAATAGAACACAATTCCCCCGATGAGGAATAATGCGATCAGGAAATTGCTTATCCTCATGGTCCAGGCAGGACCAGGTCCTTTGACCTTGTAAAGGACCAAGGCTTCATAAATAAATACACATGAGAACGGGACTGTGACAAAAAACAAC
>JANQHS010000265.1 GCA_028282565.1 Cytophagales bacterium
GTAAAACCTGTGTCCTGGCTGATTAGGAACAGGTCACCATTTATTCCAAGGCTAAACTGGGCATAACCTGATGGTATCTTTACTTGTTGAGTGATCTGAGCAGTGGTCAGAAATGAAAGGAATAAAAGGAGCCCAAAAAACCAAAACCTCATGATATAAGCGATCATGTCTTCATAAAGATAGGAAGAAGTGGGAATTGGTATTTAGTGTGATACTATTTTCTCCAATTCCCGATTTGACTTCTAAACTGTTCCTTTTGAACTTCGTTGGGGTTCGAGTCCCGACTTTTAGTAGGAGAAGCGTTATGGGTACTCTTAAAAGACTGATGCAAGAAGCATCTCCCCTTCAGCTTCTTATAAGTCAAATTTTCAAATTCATGTTCGCCGGGCCCCGAGGACTTTAACAAACCTGAGAGTGAGGTCAAAACTACCCTACTCCTTCATTCTGAATTCGAAAGCATCTCTGTAATTCTCAATATACTTCTTGGATTCAGGACGGAGATTTTCAATTCCACCGAAAGGTATACCATGAGTTACCGGCCTGTCCGGATACTCCCTTTTTAATCCCATATGACGAGACTTTATCATATCAAATGGTCCCCAAGCCCATAGGAACTGGGCCATCATGGGCCTCATTTCCCTTGGATCATTATAAAGGTCAAAGAAAGAGGCACCGACCAATCCAGGGTGATCTCCAACCCATACCCTTTTGTACTGCTGCTTTATTGTAGCTGCATAGATCGGACCTGTATATACGTGATAATAATCCCTTCTACTGTTTCCATCCCCCTCTACGAAAACCGCGGTCTGATCAATGCCATCAATGATCCTGTCGGTAGGGATATATTTTGTTCCCCTTCCTATGGAAGCAAATGTGGTAAATAGGTCATGTACGGTGATCATATCTCCCACCACCTCTCCGGCTTCGATCATTCCTTCCCATTGTGCAAACGCTGCAACCCTGATCCCTCCTTCCTTAAAATCTCCTTTTCCTCCATTGAAAACGACCTGATACATGGCATTTGGAGCTTCTTTCATGGGGCCATTGTCGGCCATACAAACCACCAGGGTATTCTCAGAAATACCCTGAGCCTTAAGCTCATCCATGATCTGTCCAATATATTTATCCAGTAATTCAATATTCTGAGCAAATGGAGTGCTGTTACTGGTGGTTATTTCCATGTCCTTTTGGATCAGATCGTAAACATGAGGCCAATAGGCCAGGTAAAATGGCTTGTCATCCTTGGCCTTTCTTCGGATGTAATCCAATGCCTTTTCCTGGTGTTGTTTCATTGTCGCCCTGTGATTCTCAATGCTGGTGGGTGGAAGCGTTTCCCTGGCCAATCCTCCCTTTTTTCCTTCAATGTCAGCTATGTATCCATAGGGGCGGAAGTTTTCATCAACCAGGTATTTTTTTTCTGTCATTTCAGGAGTGTACCCAATTGTTAAAAGAGCTTTTTCACCTTCTCTATGCCAGAAAATTGGGGGGAACTGATTATACAGGCTGAACTGAGCCTCATCAAACCCCTGGTTATGCATATAGGACTGTTCTAGATCGCCCTGATGAGCTTTTCCAAAAAAGGCGGTGTTATATCCAGCCTGGGAAAGAACCTCAGCAATGGTGACTTCATCTGCATTAAGTCCAGCCCCTTCTGGAGGGAATGCGACGGTATGCATTCCGCATCTAACCGATAGTCTTCCCGTTAATGCCGCAGCCCTTGTGGGCGTACAGGATGGTTCAGTGTACATCCGGGTGAATGTCATACCCTCGTCGGCCATCCTATTCAATCTGGGCGTATCAAAACCCCGAATCTTATTGAATTCTTCAATTCCAACTTCACCAAAACTGTTGTCGTCCCACATGATGTGGATGATGTTCGGTTTCTTTCCGAACTTCTTTTCAAGGTCAGCTAACTTTTTCTGAACCTCCCTGTCTTGTTTGGCCCATTGATCACCAAATTGATCTTGTAATAAAGCTTGCTCAGCGTCATGAATGATCTTTTGAGCATTAGAAGAAAGAGAAAAAAATAGCCCTAGTAAAAGCAAGGATAATCTAGGCATAGAGGAATTTTTTTGGTTATTAAAAAAGAAAGCAAATAAAAAATAACTCCCGCGGAGAAGGAAATGTTTCTGAATTTTCCTGAGGATCTCAAGGATATTTATATCAATCACTTAATTCATCTAAAGGAAGAAATCCCCTAGTTTCTTCAACTTTTCTCGATTGGGGTTCGTGTCCCGACTTTTAGTCGGGAGAAGCGTTATGG
>JANQHS010000301.1 GCA_028282565.1 Cytophagales bacterium
TTGGAATGGTCAGGATCTCAATCCCGGCACCTATTATTATGTGGTGATCATCGAACAATCCGATATCACCTCTAAAGGGCCACTGATGATCCTGAAATAACTGCTATTAGAATTTTCTTTTTCTAAAGGTAATGGGGATAAATTCATCGGTTGGCAAACCGATGTGAACCAATTCCCAACTTTGGTCGTATTTTTCCACCAACTCACGAATACATGCTGCCCTATCCTCTTTCGGCGAGTCACAATCATCCCAGAAAAATATCTCTATACGGTATTGGAATTTCTTCTTGATCCCATTGATCCTGACATCAACTTCGATATCCTGCTCACCTTGAATTGTGGGAATTTGAATTGAAATTGCTTCCATCTGTCTGTTTTTTAAATATTTTGCGCCAAATCCTGTACCAATACTGTAATAATCTGATTAACAGAATTTTACGAAACAAAATGAAATCATAATTGGACGAATACGAACCACATTGTCCAGATTAGGCCACTTTTTGCCCTTTAAGATGCTGCCCGGTATAAAAAAGGGCCAGGTCATATTTTACAGGATCATTTGGGTTCAACTCCCGAAGTAAATTGGTAAGCCCAGCGGCATTTTTCCAATTGCTCTTTCTGTCTTCAAGCAAGCCCAATTCATGCGCTGCGTTCGCCACATGGATATCAAGTGGACAGATCAGATCCCGGGGACGAAGTTTTTTCCAGATCCCAAAATCAATTCCATCGGGATCCTGTCGAACCATCCACCTGAGAAACATATTGATCCGTTTGCAGGCCGAACCTTTCCGCGGATCCTGAATATGTTTCATGGTCCTAGCCTCCGGAGAGGACATATTTTTGAATGCATCTACAATCCGAATAATCGAAGACCTCGCATCATGAGCTTCCTTGCCCAGAAGGTCCTCCATGGTATCATGATTTTGGTAAACACATCTAAAAAACCTCAGAAATGCCAAAGCGTCAATACCATTAAAGGTCCTGTGCTTAAAACCCTTGAACGCATTCAAATCCTTCTCGCTAAATCCCAAGACGAAATTATGAGGATCATTGTCCATCAAGCTAAGGAACTCTCTGCTCTTGTTTATGATCGTCACTCTTTGTCCCCAGGAAAATGTGGCGGCGATATAACCGGATATTTCAATATCCTGATGTCTGGAAAACAGATGCGGAATTTGGATTGGATCTGAGGATATGAAACCGGTATTCGAATAATCCAGAAGAATGTCATCCAAATAAGTTTTTAGATCACTCGGGTTCTGGAAAATAATAGATCTCAACTCTAAATCTTTTGTTTACGCTGGCAAGTGCATCATAGGCTCGAGGAGATATTTTTAGTACAAGGTTCCTATTCCGGTCTATATCGGGAAGAACACCTATGATCCGAACAAATACGCTGGCATCGTTTTCGGCATTCTTGACCTGTACAATGGTTCCTCTAGGCAAAGTTTTGTGTAAACCCAGGTACTTATAGGTCTCCTCACCTCCTTCAATGACTTCACACATACCCCTTTCAATGATCTTTTTAACATTTCCGACCATCACTTCTTCGCGATTCTTCTCTCCCTTCAAATATTCATCCGGTGTGGTGGTAATCGCGACAACAGCACTGCTCTCAGTAGTCGACACCCCTCCATCTGCCAACTTCAGCTCCTGACCTTCGGTTATTTCAGTGGATTCCAATCCGTTGATCTGCATAAGTACCCCCGGTTGGATCCCATATTTCCTCCCTATGGAGTAAAGAGACTCTCCCTTTACGACTTCATGAGTTGCCGATTCCGGGATGGCATCTATATCCGGTTTCACATAGGAAAGGCCCGAATCAATGCTCACCAGCAATACCTGCCCTTCGCTGATCTCATTACTCGGAAGGTTGTTGAGATTTTGAAGGTCCTGCCATTTCATTCCATACATTCTTGAAATGGAAAATAGCGTTTCTCCCTTTGATACCACATGAACTTTTTTGATCTCAAGGGAATCTTCGAAATCCTCGTAAGCTATCTTTTTGAAGATGGTGATCTCTTGCCCAACCGCCAGATCCTGGGATTCCAACTGATTGAGTTCCAAAATCTCCTCTACAGGAACCCCGTATATCCTATAAAGCGAGAACAGCGTTTCCCCGGCTTGAACTTTATGAACAAAATCGCTTTCAAAAGCCACAGGAATTTTCAATTCCTGTCCGATATGAATGGTTTCCAAGGAGCCGGGATTGAACTTTTCGATCACCTCCTGTTCCAAATCGTATTGCCTGGATATGGAAAAGTATGTATCTCCCTTTTCGACCCGATAAATAACAAAAGGATGATCCTCAATAGAGGCAAGACGCAAGGAATCAAGAGCAAAACCATCTAGATTCAAAAGGCAGCAAAAAAACGCTATGGTGATCAAATGAAGTCTCAAAAGATGCCCTCCTTGGAAAGTGGCAAATTAAGTACCAAATTCATTTTAGGAGGCGGGTTTATTAATTTCGTGACAGAATAAATGCAAAAAATTTTTCAATTCATATTGATCCTGCTCTCAGCCAGCACATGGGGGCTATCCCAAGGAAACAAGATCCTTCATCTGGAGATCAAGGCTGAGATCGATGCCAGAACAAATAGATATCTGGAGCTAGGCCTGAAAAAAGCTGAGGATGAGAATTTTGATGGTGTCATTATAGAAATGGATACCTATGGAGGTGCTGTGTATGATGCCAATGACATGCGAAATAATTTGCTGGAATTCGATTATCCTATTCATGTCTACATCAATACAAAGGCAATTTCCGCCGGGGCACTCATTTCAATCGCCTGCGACAGCATCTATATGGCCCCCGGGGCCAATATTGGTGCCGCTACAGTGGTGACCCAAACCGGGGAAGCGGCTCCGGACAAATACCAATCCTTCATGAGGAGCATCATGAGATCAACAGCGGAAACCAAGGGAAGGGATCCCAAAATCGCAGAAGCGATGGTGGACGAAAATATTGACCTGGATACGATTAGCCCTGAAGGAACCGTGCTCACTTTTACGGTAGATGAAGCTCTGGAAAATGGATTTTGCGAAAGAAAGGTGGAATCAATAGATGAAATTATGGCGCTCAATGGTTGGTCGGATCATTCGCTTGAATCCATGGAACTGGGATGGTCCGAAAAGGTAATTTCCGTTTTTCTGAATCCTTTCGTCAGTGGGATATTGCTTCTGATCATCATCGGAGGGATTTATTTTGAATTGCAAACCCCCGGTGTAGGATTTCCATTGATCGCAGCTGTAGTCGCGGCCATCTTGTATTTTGTTCCTTACTATCTTAATGGACTTGCCGAAAACTGGGAGATCCTGCTTTTCATTGTAGGGGTGATCCTGATCGCCGTAGAGGTTTTTGTAATTCCCGGCTTCGGTATTGCCGGCGTGCTCGGAATACTGTGCGCAATTTCAGGCCTGACATTGGTGATGCTCGACAATGACGCACTGGATTTCACTTTCGTTCCGGATATCAACATCCTTATTTCCCTTGGAACGGTGCTTACCAGCACTACCCTCGGAATGATCCTTCTGTTCTTTGGAGGAGTAAGGTTGGCGAATTCAAGATCCTTTCAGCGGATAGCACTGCAGGAGACCATGGATAGCTCTCAAGGATATACCAGTCCAATTGATCAAAATCTCATCGGCAAGGAAGGCAAAGCATTTACCGTATTAAGGCCCGGTGGCAAAGTGATGATCGAGGACCAGTTGTACGATGCGCTGACCAGGGGAGAACCGATAGAAAAGGACGAAGCTATTGTGGTGATCAGCGATGATGGACCTACACTTAAAGTGAAAAAAGTATGACAAAAATTTTGGGCATCATTCCATCCAGATATGAATCAAGCCGCTTTCCAGGAAAAGCCTTGGCTGATATTAGAGGCAAATCAATGATCAAGAGAGTTTATGAACAGGCATCAAAAGCCCAGTCCCTGGATAGAGTGATCGTCGCAACTGACGATGCCAGGATCGCTGACGAAGTTGAATCCTTTGGAGGAGAATGGGTGATGACTTCACAGGAACATCAAAGTGGAACGGACAGATGCTTTGAAGCCTATTCCCTATCCGGAGAATCATATGATTTCGTGATCAATGTACAGGGTGATGAGCCCTTCTTAAAACCCGGCCAGATCGATGATCTTTCAGCTGTCTTAAACAAAGAGGTTGAATTGGCAACACTGGTTAAAAAGATCACAACCACACATGGCCTATTTGACCCAAACTCCTGCAAGGCGGTAATCGATACAAACGGCAATGCCATTTATTTTAGCAGATGGCCAATACCCTATCTTAGAGATCATGGACAGGAGGATTGGGTAAGGCATCATGATTTCCTTGAACAGGTTGGAGTTTATGCCTACCGATCTGACATTCTTGAGCAAATAACCCGGCTTTCTCTGAGTTCTCTGGAAAAAGCGGAATCCCTGGAACAGCTCCGTTGGATGGAAAACGGATTTAAGATCAAGGTGGGTTTTACCGAATACGATAGTCAGTGCATTGATACCCCGGAAGATCTGGAGAGAATGCTAAAGCTTCTTGAATCGGGTTCAGAACGTTAAGCTAGACGATCCGATAGCCTATTGCATCTCCAACCCTCTTCAATGACTTATGCAGGACTTTGAAGTCTTCATGATGCAATTGTTGTGAAGAGTCAGAAAGTGCATTGGACGGGTCAGGATGTGTCTCGATGAGTAAACCTTCGACACCGACCGCCATACATGATCGCGCAAGGTCAGGAACACCATAGGCATGTCCAATTCCATGACTTGGGTCCAGAAACACAGGTAAATTGGTTTTATGCTTCAGGTAGATGGCTCCGCTCAAGTCCAGGGTGAACCTTGTTTTGTTCTCATAGGTCCTTATACCTCTCTCACAAACGATCACATTTTCGTTTCCGCCAGACAGCACAAATTCCGCTGCCTGAACCAACTCTTCGGCGGTCGCTCCAAACCCCCTTTTGATCATAATCGGTTTGTTGGATTTTCCGCAAGCCTCAAGTATGGCATAATCAAACATCGCCTTCGCTCCGACTTGTACCACATCGGCGAACTCAATAACCTCACTCACATGTGTTGAATCCTTCACTTCTGTTACGATCTTCAGACCATAGCGATTCCGGATATCATCAAGAATCTGTAGACCTTTTGCTCCCAACCCCTGAAAGGTGTAGGGCGAAGTCCTTGGTTTGTAGGATCCCGCCCTCATTGCGCTGATCCCAAGATCCTTTAAAAATTGAGCTGATTTCTCTACTTGTTCAAGACTTTCAACAGCACAAGGACCCGCGATAACCAGTGTATTGTTTAGGTGTCCACCAATTTGAATGTTGCCAATAGAAACTTCCCTTTTGGTAACCAGGTAGTCTGAAGAGGCCAACTGGATATCGGTGTCAAATTCATATACTTTTTCAACCAAATCTCTTCCCACACCATTTAGACCTCCGTTTTCGGTGGTCGTCACCAAAATGGTCTTTCCCTCGCGAGCGATCTTGATGGCCTTGAGCTCTTCGGCAAACTTATCCGCCTGCTCGGTGGATATCCCTTCCTTTAAATGAATGATCATCTTTTACAAATCCGTGGCAAATATAACTTTTGAATATGCTTTTTCATTGGAATTTTCCCAATTGAAGCGACAAAATGGCACTCAAGTGTGCTATCAGCCATTGGCACCCATTTTGATAAATGGAAAATGGCCAATTTAAATGGTGAACAAGTCAGGTACTTGTTTCGTTTTGTTTTAAACTGAATTCGATGAGAAAGGGAATTTTAATCATTCTGTCATTTGCGATAATTCTTGGGTTCATTTTCTTAGCCAAGAACCCTATTAGAGAAAGTAAAAATGTCATACTGAAGCAGGCCGAGAAACCCGCTTTCGTGATGGCCACTGATTACACGCCCGAATCCTATGGACTGGATTTCACGGCAGCAGCAGAAAAGACAGTGAATGGCGTAGTCCATATCCGATCACTGATCCGCCAGGAAAGCAATGGCGGTGATTACCAAAACCCCTACAGGGATTTTTTTGATTTTGGACCCAGGGGGCCAAGAGAAGGTTATGGTAGCGGATCCGGAGTTGTGATCAGCGAAGATGGCTATATCGTTACCAACAATCACGTGGTTGAAGATGCCGTGGAGATTGAAGTGGTATTCAACGACAACAGATCCTATGAGGCGGAGGTAGTCGGGTTAGATCCGACAACGGATCTGGCAATTATCAAGATCGAAGCCGAGGATCTTTCGGCACTGGCTTTTGCCAATTCTGATGAAACGAAAATCGGACAGTGGGTATTGGCTGTGGGCAACCCTTTCAATCTTTCTTCCACCGTTACTGCGGGGATCATTTCTGCCAAAGCCAGAAACATCAATATCCTCAGGGAGGCCTATGCCGTTGAATCCTTTATTCAGACCGATGCCGCGATCAATAAAGGAAATTCCGGAGGAGCCTTGGTAAATCTGAACGGAGATCTGATCGGCATCAATTCTGCCATCGCCACTCCTACTGGCACATATGCCGGCTATGGTTTTGCAATTCCATCGAATCTGGTGCAAAAAGTATCTACAGACCTTATCGAGTACGGAGTTGTTCAAAGGGCTATCATGGGTGTGATGATCCGAAATGTAGATGCCCGGATCGCCGAAAGGTTGGATCTGGATGAGCCTTCAGGGGTATTGGTTGACTCACTTACCATGGACGAGGGGGCGAAAAGAGCTGGGATTGAAAAAGGAGATATCATCGTTCATATCGATGATTCGGACATCAAATCTGTTCCTGAACTGATGGAATATGTAGCTCGGAAAAGACCGGGTGATAAGATCATGGTGTCAGTTATCAGGGATGGAAAGGAAAAAGAGTTTGAGGTTGAACTGGTCAACAGGCAGGGAAGATCAGAATTCCTTGCGAAAAGGGAACCCAACAATTCTCTTGATGATCTCGGAATTGAGGTCGCGGAGCTCTCCGAGATGGAGATCGAAGAACTCGATCTGGATGGCGGAGTCAAGATCACAGAGATCAAGGCGGGCAAAATTCGAAATTTCACCTCCATCAAACCGGGCTTCATTGTAACGCAGGTCAACAAAAAGCCGGTAGAGGATATCGATGATTTTCTGGAAATCGTAGAGAACGAAAGTGGCGGGGTAATGCTCGAAGGTATTTATCCTGATCGATCAGGCAAGTACTACTATGCTTTTGGAAAATAACTGAAACCGGCGAAAGCCGGTTTTTTTACTCGATTAATTCTATTCCCAGTATGGTATCTCCTACTTCAAGTTGATAGACGATGTCCATTTCTCTAACAACGCCAAAGTTTGTGTACTTCCCATCCAGATGGCTTGATGGGTAATGAGTGACAAACCACTGACTACCCTCGGTATCTTTTCCAGCCGAAGCCATTCCCACGCTACCGGTGCCATAATAGGTAGGTGCAAACTCCGATCTGATCGAATATCCGGGGCTACCCCAACCATCACCTCTTGGGCACCCTCCCTGAACCACAAAATTATTTTCAACGCGATGAAACCTGGTCTGATCAAAAAAACCGGATCTCGACAACGAAACAAAGTTGGACGCCGACAGCGGAGCGAAGATCCAGTCAAGCTCAATTTCAAATTGCCCCTTGCTTGTTTTTACGACCGCTTTGGAAATCAGAGCATTTGCTTGAATCTCATTCCAATCAGGTGCATGAGAATATTTGGGTTCAGGATATTCAAATTTCTCGCCTTTTAGAAAGGCTATGGTCCGGTCCAGTTCATACAATGTTTCCGTTTCCGCAGGAAGTTCCAGATTGGATTTGGCAGCCTCTAGGAAATCCATTCCGCTCAGGTAGCTCTTCCAGTCAATCTCTTCGTTACGGAATGCCATGGCACCGTAGCCAATCATTGTTGGGTCTCCCGATAGAACAGCGTACCTGAAATATTCGGAGAAGGCATGCATGGTTCTATCAAGTTCAGATTCGTCGAAGAATTCAAAAAATTCTTCCTCCTTAGTCATGGAGTATAAACTCCCCATTGCTGCAGCGTTAATCACGACCCCAAGAGATCGGTTTCCCACGTATTCAAAGACCTCTTCATGAGCAGGTGGATATTTGCTCAAGGCCCTTAAAAGATCTGAGACCTCATAGTCATTGTTGGCGATGGAAATACTTCTTTGGATATCATGCACGATCAGGTGCTTTCTTTTCGAGCTCGAAAGGCTTAGAAGACTCCTATACAAATTACCTCTGGCTCTCCAACCTATCCGTTTTCCCATCAGCTTCCGGATGAATTCAATGTCTTCTGAATCAGCCGTAGCATTGATCCATTCAGAACAAGCGATCCTTTCGTTAACCGTTTGAAATTGATCCACTCCGTCACAAAAAGCAGAATCGAGGCTGAACTGACCATTTCTCAGGGACTGGATGCAGTTGACCCTAACGCGAAAATCGGAATCACTTCTCGCAGCATTTAGCAGGGCATGTCTGGTACTCTGCCCTTTACCTGCTGCTAATGAGGTGGCAATATTCATCCTTACACCCGGGTTGGGATCATCATTCAAAGAGGATATGAGAGTCTCCTGATAATCCATGATGTCACTGGACCTGACTCTGGCAAAAAAGTTAGAGGCCATAATCCGAACAGATGAAGGATAAGATTTGCCTAGGAAGCCTATCATCGCACGAATACTGTTTGCCGTAATAAGGTTCCGAAGACCCATGCGATAAATACCCCTGCATTTTCCCAATTGGATCAACGTATCCTCAGTTTGTTCCTGCTTGAGCAGAAAGCCCAGTTCCTCGGGAGTACCTTTCTTCCCCAAGGCTTCCAGCATCTGAAGTTGAACTTTGTTGCTTTGCACAGGAAGAGCAACTTTGAGTCTTTCAAAGTCATGTTTTCGCCCTTTCAGCTGTCCGATCGAAAATGCCGCCTGAACCTTGACCTCCTCTGCTTGATCCTGTTCAATAATTTCAACCAGCAATGGAAAGGCCATAGAATCCTGGGTCGAAGCCACAGCTTTTATGGCATAAAATCTTTCATCAGTGTTTCCAGTTTTGAGAATCTCGAGGATCCTTTTATTCTCCCTTCTGTCTTCGAGATCCTTAATCTTTTGAAAGTTTTTGTCGGTTATTTGGAACGAATTTGGAACATTGATGATTTCAGCATCTTTTTTGCAAGAGGAGCAAATAAATAAGAACAGCAGGAGGTAAGCTGATAACTTTGAAATGTTCGATTCGTTCATAAACCAAAAGAAATATAATGAAAGCTAAAATATCCCTATTTGCCTTAGTCGCTATGATCTCTCTTTCACAGCTGGGTATAGCGCAGGAAAATAAGGTCTTATCCACCAAATTACAGATCACGGTTCTAAACAGTCTCGGGAATCCTGTTGTCGGTGCACAGGTTTCAATTTATGAGACGGAAGATGACTACCTGGCCGATGACAATGTTGTTGGTTCCGTTGTCTTGACCGATAAAAAAGGGAGAGCCATTTTCAAAGGCCTAAACCCCAAAAAATACTATATATACGCCCGCGAGGGATCAATGGACAACGCCGATGGCAACCAATCCACTGATAATCTAAAGCAGGGGGTGAAGAACAAGGTTAATGTGGTGATCTCAGACTAGGTCTGAGCCTTTTTAAATCTCACCTTGAGCAAGAAATAAAGACCACCAAGGAAGAAGACGGTCAATACCAATGCTGAGTTCCTCATGCTACCGGTGATTTGTTCGACCAGACCATAGGAAAATGTGCCCATGACTATGGCCACATTAAACGCGACATCATAAAAACCAAAATATGATGCATGGTCCTCAGTATCTGCCGGAATCAATTTGGAATAGGAGGCACGGCTCAATGCCTGAATACCGCCCATGATCATACCGACCACAAAAGCCAAAAAGTAAAATCCGTATTCCCCTGAAACAAAATAGGCAGTAACCGAGACGAAGATCCAGATAAAGAGCATCACCATTAAAGAAAATTTGTTCCCCCTGCTTTCCGAAAGTCTGGCGAAAAGATAAGCTCCACCAATGGCAACAACTTGAATTATCAGTACTGTTAGGATCAACTTGCCTTCCTCCAATCCGAGTTCTTTTGAACCGAACAAAGCGGCCAGATACATTACCGTTTGCACTCCAACGGTATAGAGAAAAAAGGCGATCAGAAATTTTCGAACCTCGGGAAGGTCGGGAAGCGAGTTCCACACTTTTTTTAACTCCTGATATCCTTTGGTAAGATAGTGCCCTTCTGGTTTTTTGTTATAGGTGTTCTTTGGAAGATAGTAAAGCGTGATATGGGAGAAGAGAAACCACCAAACTCCAACCGTGAGAAAGGAAATCTTGGCTGGCAACTTACCCGGCTCAAGTCCAAACAGATCCGGAAACTGGATCATCACCAAATTGAAGATCAATAGAAGTACACTTCCCACATAGCCATAGGAATACCCCAATGCCGACACCCGATCATATTTATCTCGTGAAACAATTTCAGGAAGAAATGAGTCATAAAAAACCAATCCCCCGCTGTACCCAATGCTCGCCAACACCGACATTAGAATGCCCCATTCAATATTTGGACCATCAAATAGAAACAAACCCGCACAGGCAAATGAACCCAGATAAGCAAAAGCCCTTAAGAATAACTTTTTCCTTCCCGTATAATCTGCGATCCCACTGAGCAAGGGAAGGATCAGGGCCGTAAAAAGAAATGAGAAGGAAAGTGCGTATGAATATAAGACCGTATTTGCCAGTTCAAATCCAAAAAACTGGACCACATCTCCATGCTCTTCGGTCCTGGTTACACTTTCATAGTAGATAGGAAAAACCGCTGTGGTAATGGTAAGAGAGTAAACCGAATTGGCCCAGTCGTACATACACCAGGCACGGATAACTTTTGGTTGGTTTAATTCCATATAAAAAACCCCGAAACAGAATTTCGGGGCTAAGCTAGATCTTTAGTCTGCCAGAGGCAACCTACTCGAATAGTTGAGCAGTCGCGCATTGGCCTCTCTCAACTGTTGCTTGATATCTCCAATGATCCCCATTTTGGTCTCTTTATCCACCTTCAGGGAAATGATCATCTGGTCTCTTTCAACCTCGTCCAGTTTCCCTCTCTCTTCTTCAACAAACTGAACAATTTCTTCCGTGCCTATAAAAACATCATTCACCTGGATCAAGGGCTCACTGCCGAATTTTGCTTTCAGGTGATCCAAGGGCTTTCCCACATACATATATGTGACCAGAGATTTCCGCTCAATCTTTTTCAATTGAGTTGCCGGCGGGATCCTTTGTTCCACCTTCAAGGTATTTTCCCTCATCACGGTTGTTACCATGAAGAAAAACAAGAGCATAAAGATAATGTCCGGCAACGCCGAAGTGGGAATCTCCTGGCTTGCGCTTGTCTTTTTCTTGAATTTATGAGCACTCATCAGCCTCCGATATTTGTGGGTTCTGCCTCTGAAATCTGCAGAGGAAACTCTCTCCTGGCAGCGGTATATGCTGCTTTTTGTTTGGGCACTTTCATATCCAGTTGAAGATATTGCTCAAGTGTGATCCCAAGATATTCTGCTCTTAACTCGTTATACGCAGCAGTCACTTCATCAAGAACCTCCAGGTAAACCTCATAGGTAGTTCCCCTGTCCGCTTTGATCGAAACCACAGCCTTCTGAGGACTCTCGGATGAAGAAGGGTTTTTACCCCTATTGTCAAGGAACACCTTGCAATTTGCACGAATATCATCGAGATCCATTGGTTCACCTTCAACCAGAAGTTGATCCTTGGAGTTGATCAAAACCTTGAAGATGTTCTTATCCTTAAGCTTAATCTCATCCTGTTGATCTGATTTTGGCGGGAGTACCATGGGAATTCCCTTATCCGATGCGATGGTGGTCGTAACCAGGAAGAAAATCAACAGCAAGAAGGCAATATCGGCCATCGAGCTTGAATTAACCCCTGCTTCTCTAGAACGATTAGACCTTGGCATTAGCGGTTAAATATTGTCCTTATTTCTGAATAAATAATTCCCACAACGGCGAGAAAGATCAGAAGATACATGGTGGTCAATGCTCCCCCAATAGCTTTTGAGCCTGAAGAAGCCACGCCGAACTTTGTATACACACTGGTGACCTCACTGCCGGAAAGGCCCCATCCAACCAGAAAGATTATCAAGAGGCTTACGATCCCAATAGCTCCGGTCATCAGTGTCTTTGGCTGCCCGATAGCGTTGTAAAGCGGCATCAGAACTGCTGCGCCTGCTGCAACAAAGAACAGGGCGTAGGCGGTATAAATAAAAATATCTATTCCACTCATAATCGTGTCTTTCAGGCTTACTTGCCTACGTTGTTACGAACCAGAAGATCTACAAACGAAATGGATGCATCCTCCATTTGATTTACAATCCCATCGATCTTTGAGATGAGGTAGTTGTAAAACAATTGCAGAATAACAGCAACGATCAAACCACCAACCGTGGTCAAAAGTGCCACTTTAATACCTCCGGCAACAATCTGAGGAGAAATATCACCTGCTGCCTGGATCGCGTCAAAGGCCGCAATCATACCGATTACAGTACCCATGAAACCAAGCATTGGAGCAAGAGATATAAAAAGTGAGATCCATACAAGGCCTCTTTCCAACCTACCCATCTCTACAGACCCATAGGCGATGATCGATTTTTCGACCATCTCAATTCCTTCACTAACTCTGGTAAGGCCCTGAGAGAATATAGAGGCGATTGGTCCCCTTGTCCCCGCGCAAACTTTTTTGGCCTCATCAACACCACCGTTATTCAGCGCGTTCTCTACATCAGATAATAGCTTTTTTGAATTGGTGGAGGCGATGTTCAGGGTAATGATCCTTTCAATGGCAATTGCCAGGCCAAGGATCAAACACAGGAGTACGATCCCCATAAATTCCCATCCACCCTCAATGAACTTTTCTTTAACTCTTTGATGAAAGGAAGGCTGCTCAACGACTTCTTCTACCTCATCAACCTCCAGGGCCGCTGGCGGCTCTGGCTCTGGTTCGGCTACTTCTTCGACAGTAGCTGTATCAGCATCCTCAACCATCTCAGTGGTATCAGACTCTGCGGTTCCATCTTGTGCATAACTTATCGGAGCTATGAACAGAAGTGATGCAAGAAGCAAGAGCGAAAACGACAATTTTCTCATGGCTTTATTTATTGTAACGTAATATTATGGTTTTTCTTTCTAATCGCGGAGAGACAGGGATTCGAACCCTGGGTACCCTTTTGGAGCACACACGCTTTCCAAGCGTGCACCTTAAGCCACTCGGTCACCTCTCCTGACTCCCCTCACTTTACGGGGGCCACAAATAAACTGAGAATTTGAAGTAAGTGCAAGCTGGAAAAGTGCGATTTCAAGTTTAATCTTTGATTTCTCCTGCCAGTGGTTTGATCATCATCTTAGAGGCCACGGAAACGTCCGAAAAATTCCCCAAACAGAACATCATTTTTGTTAAACCCGCTTCAAAAGTCATGTCCCTTCCATTCAATACCCCGATCTCGTTTAAGACCCGACTCGCCTCGTAACGTCC
>JANQHS010000313.1 GCA_028282565.1 Cytophagales bacterium
TGGTGAAGTACTCGTTACCATACTTTTGACTGCCTTTATAGAATACCTGATTCACAATGAGGTATTTGCCTTTAAAATTACTGGTTAAAGCTTCAAAGATCTTTTCCAGATCGGGTAATATGTACCAAATGATCTCCGCGAACATAACACAGTCGACTTCTTTGTATTTGGAAATATCTACGGATATATCGGCCCTTTCGAAATCCAGATTTGGAAATAATGCTTTGGCTTTGCTGATCGCAGTACCTGAGACGTCCACACTTTTGGGAATAATACCGGTTTGTTTGTTGATCCAGTTAGCGTAGTATCCCAAACCGCAACCGCACTCCAATAGGCTCTTTATTTCATGTTTTTTTAAATGCAGTATGCCTGCGGTTCTGGAGTATTTATTCGGTTGTGTTGATTGCATCCAGGGATCTTCACAACTGGCATACATTTCTTCGAATCTGCCTATGAATTTCCCATCTTTGATCACATAGTCATGATAGTTGTTCATACCTGTATTGTTTAGATTTTCGTACTCTTCGTTGAAGGTTGTATTCTACAATGCAATAACCGTTGTTGGTCAGAAAGACTTCATCATAATTCGATCTCATTCCTTTTTTGGTATGTTGGTCACTGGAACTTTATGTTTCATCATGTCGATCATCGATACGGAACTCTCAGATAAGGGGGGCGCTTCAGGAGCCTTTCCCTGACTTGGTTTTCCTCGAAATATCTCCTATGGAATATTGGACAACTATTTTTTCAACAATTACAGTTGATTATTGTTCATGATCAGCCTGAAAATCAGCTAGATCAAGTGATCCAAACTCGTTTTCCATATTCGCACAATTCATTTTTTTATTTCGTTGACAGGTGGAACAAGCTCCAGCAGTGTGATCTCGCTTTGAGTTCCTATACGCATGGGCGTGAACATGGTGCCGATCCCTTCTGAGACATAGATAGCCAGGTTTTCGTATCGAAAGAGCCCCCTGTTGTAAGGGAAAATTGAATTTGCGATATAGGTCAGGGGCCAGATCTGACCACCATGTGTATGTCCGGCCAGCATCAGGTCGACCCCATGTTTCTCTGCGTATTGAAAACCCATTGGGGAGTGGTGCAATGCGATGGTCGGCTTATGTTCATCGATCGGCAGCCTTGCCAGCACATCTGCGATGGTTTCTTTTTCTGCCGAGGCATGAATGTCAAAGCTTGCCGTGTCGGCAAGCATGTATTTGAGCCCTACGATCTGAAGCCCTCTAAAAGCGGAGATCTCATTTTCGAGAATCGTGAAGTTCTGCTCGCTGGCAAGATCGAATACTTCTTGGAGTCCCACCTCGATGTCATGGTTTCCTTCCACAAAGAAGTGCGGTGCATCCATGTTTCCGAAGGAGGCTAGGGTATTCTCGTTCATCGGGGCTTTGGCATCAAACAGATCACCGGTGTGAAAGATCACTTCTGGTTCCAGTTCCCTGGTTTTTTGGATTACCCGGTCTAAAAACCTCTTGCCTCTGAAGTTGCCCAGATGAATATCGGTGAGATGTACGGCCCGGATCTTTTCGGTGAGGCCTGAAATTGGGATGGTTACTTTTTTCACAACCGGTCTTGAAGCATTCCAAATCCCATAGCTACACATGAGTATCGCAAAGGATAGACTGATCATACCCCTGAGTTTTGGTGATATGGGAAGGGCCAGATGGAATGCTTCCACCACCAGCACCCCGATCAAAAAGAAAAGTACCAATCCCACGCTCAAGGAGGAAAACATGAAGATCGCTCTGCCGATCAGTAGGGGAGTGGTCGTAAAGGCGATCATGGAGATGAGGCTGCCGAAGACAAGTCCATAGGTCAGAAGTCGCCATTGATTCAGGCTTAGAATACCGAAATAAAGATTTAGCCTGGAGGCCAGAAAAAGGCCCGCCAAGATCACAAGGATCAACAGGGATATGGGAGCTATGATGGCTAATGAGGGATTCATGGAATTGTTTTTGGGATTCCGGGATAGGTTTGGACATGACCTCATCTCGAAATTGTTTCAGGCAAAGCTCAAAACAGATGATTCCACGCTTGTATCGATTTTACTGAAACTTGTATGAAAAACACGGAAGAGGACTGCTTCAAGGCAACCGGGTTTTGATCAGAAGCGCTCATTCCGGATTGATGTTTCAGCAATGGCATCAGAGACGCCGGTGGCTTCTTTTTTCGAGTAATGAAAAATGAACGAATCTGCCCGTTAGGGATTTTTATTCGTTGTCCTGTCTAAAGTACTTAAGCAAATTGTTGAGCAGCAGCTGAGCGCCCTCCATTCTGTCATGGTTACTCAGTATAATGATATCCAGGCCTAAGGATTCAAAAAAGTACATTTCACAACTCCAACCCGGGGTCGTGCCGCCATGCCCTATGGCAAGGTATTTTCCCACTTCTCTGATGGTCACGCCCGCCCCGTATGCTTTGGCGTTTCCATATTGATATGTGTCGAAATAGTTGTAAAGAGTCTTCATGCTCTCGTTTAGGGAGGGCGTGGTTATTATTGTTTCTTTCCTGAGCCCTTGCAGGACCTTTAATAGATCCTCCTGCGTTGAATAATGTCCCCCTGCCGGTGTTGAAAAACCATAGTCGAATTTGCTATACCTATCCCAACCCGAATCAGCATCTCTGTCATATTCAATAAGGCCATCCTTAACTTCTCCAGTTATTTTGGTGTATCCGGTGGCAGCATTATCGATTAATTGCGGATAATTTTTTTCATGAGTACTGTTCATTTCTAATTTGTCAAAGATGTTCTCTCGGACGAATTCGTTATATGACATTCCACTTGCGTTTTCAATGATCTTTCCAAGGAGTAGGTATCCCGAGTTTGAGTAGTTAAATGATCCGTATTCATGTGATGATCCCTGTTCATAGATTAAGGGCAGTAGATCATTGTAGCTATTGAAATTCCATTTAGAGGTTAATTGGGCTTCATTTGAGAACAATATGTCAGACAGACCGGATTCATGTTTTAAGAGATCCAATATTGTGACTTCAGAATTGATATTTATTTCTTCTAATTCGGGTATATGTTTTGAAATTTTGTCATCTAGATTCAATTTCTGATCCTCAGCCAGTTTGTAAATGGCCATGCTCGTGAATACTTTGGAAACCGAACCTATCAGGAACTTGGTCTCTTTTTTGTTGCTTACCTGCAATTCTTTATTTGCATAACCCATACTTTCCTGGAACAGGATTTCATCATTCTGTTTGATCAGAATATTTCCGGAAAATGCATTTTCTATTTTCGGATCACCAAGCGTCTCAGATACGAATGCCTTGAAGGATTCGGTATCAAATGTCTTATAATTGCCTATTGTGGTATATGAATATCCGGCGATCCTTAAATTTCCTTCCTCTTCCCGAGTCGCCATAATGAATCCAACCTTGCCTATTTTTGAATCAACCGTGATCGCAATTTTCTTGCTTGATTCGAAATCTTTTTTTACAAATTCAATGGTTCCCAGTTCATCATGTATTTGCTGAAAGAGCTTGTCCGGAGAAAACTGAAGTAGGTTGGCCGATACATAGTTCTCTATAAACTCCTTGTATTCCTTTTCCTGATTATTGTTAAGAGTTTTGATAAATCTTTGGAAGAGTTCTTCTTGGTTTTGTGCGTATGAATAAGAGATAATAAAGGAGCTAAGGATGACTACCAGATTTATTGATTTCATCGTCTTTGCAATTTTAGGCTTTGAGCGTTTCGGCGTTTTGGTTGTGGGATAAATTGTGGTTTTCGGTTTTCTTTTTAACCCTAAGTAACCTGTATGGCTGAGCTGAGTTTATGGCGAGAAAAGTATTGATAATTGGACGAAATGCTCTTGGATTTGGTAAGTGTTATGTAAACGGCGGTTTTCAGGTTTGAAGTGTTCCACACCTGATTTCTCCAAAAAACGGATTAGTGAGAGGTCATATCCGGCTTTTCTAACTTGCCGTTCATTCCGTTAATCGTTGGGATCTGTTCAGCTTATTAAATAAAAAAAAGCGGCCAGGTTTTCACCTGAACCGCTGATTCCCGTTTGATCATCTGATCGTAAAAATGTGCTATCTAGATATCGAATCTGTCGAGCATCATTACCTTGTTCCAGGCTGAAACAAAATCATGAATGAATTTTTCGTTGGCGTTATCGCTGGCATATACCTCCGCGAGTGCCCTTAGTTCGGAGTTTGATCCAAAGATCAGATCCGTCCTGGTCGCCGTCCATTTTACATCTTCACTGCCGCGAACATATCCATTGAAGATCTCCTCTTGATCATCCTGAGATTTCCATTGGTATTCGATATTCAGGAGGTTTTTGAAGTAATCATTGTTCAGTGTCCCCGGATCCTCGGTAAGCAGTCCGTGGGAAGAGCCATCATAGTTTGCATTGAGAACCCTCATGCCTCCGTACAATACTGTCATCTCGGGGGCGGTCAGGCTCAGCAGTTGTGCCTTATCGATCAGAAGCTGCTCACTACTCAGGGTATAGTCCGATTTCTTGTAATTTCTGAAACCATCGGCTATGGGTTCGAGTACGGCAAAGCCCTCAACATCTGTTTGTTCTTGCGTGGCATCTGTTCGACCCGGCTGGAAGGGCACCGCTATATTGACCCCGGCTTTGAGGGCAGCGTCCTCAATGGCAGTATTTCCTCCGAGAACGATCAGGTCAGCTATTGAAACCCTCTTTCCTGATTTTTCGAACTCCGATTGAAGGCTTTCATAACTGCTCAATACCTTCTTGAGTTGTACGGGGTTGTTAGACTCCCAATTGATCTGAGGCTCCAACCTGATCCTTGAGCCATTGGCGCCTCCGCGCCTGTCGGAGTCCCTGTAGGTCGAGGCGGATGCCCATGCCGTCGAGATCAGCTCTTCAGATGAAAGTCCGGATTCGCGGATCATGCTTTTCAGTACCTCAATATCGCGGTCGTTGATGACCTCATGATCTAATGCGGGGATTGGATCCTGCCAGATAAATTCCTCATCGGGGATCTCAGGGCCGAGATAGGATGTTTTTGGCCCCATATCCCTATGAGTGAGTTTGAACCATGCCTTGGCAAAGGCAAGTTCGAATTCTTCCGGATTTTCGTAGAACCTTCTTGAGATCTTCTCATAGACTGGATCCTCTCTGAGCGAGAGATCGGTTACAAGCATGGTGGGTTTATGCTTTTTGTCGGGATCAAATGCGTCTGGGTACAGTTTCTCCGGGTCAACCGCAACAAATTGATGTGCACCTCCTGGGCTTTTTGTGAGCTCCCATTCATTTTCAAACAGGCTCTTGAAGAATCCATGACTCCATTGGGCCGGCGTTTCTGTCCAGATCACCTCAAGTCCTGAGGTAATAGCATCTGCGCCCTTTCCCGACTTGTAATCACTTTCCCATCCAAACCCCTGCTGTTCGATCTTGGCTCCTTCCGGGTCGGCACTCAGGTGCGTTCCGCTTGCGGCACCATGGGTTTTTCCCAAGGTATGACCTCCGGCAATAAGCGCCACGGTCTCCTCATCGTTCATTCCCATCCTCCCGAAGGTTTCACGAATATCGATCGCCGCCAATTTGGGATCCGGGTTCCCGTTAGGGCCTTCGGGGTTGACATAGATCAAACCCATTTGAACGGCGGCAAGTGGTTTTTCCAATTCACGTTCATCGGTGTATCGTTCATCATCCAGCCATTCGCGCTCCGATCCCCAGTATACATTAGCCTCTGGCTCCCAAACGTCTTCCCGGCCACCTGCAAAACCAATGGTTTCAAATCCCATCGATTCAAGAGCAACATTTCCGGTCAGGATCATCAGGTCCGCCCAGGAGATCTTTTTGCCGTACTTCTGCTTGATCGGCCAGAGCAGCCTCCTTGCCTTATCAAGGTTGGCATTGTCAGGCCAGCTGTTCAAAGGTGCAAAGCGCTGTTGGCCGGCCCTGGACCCTCCTCTTCCGTCGCCGGTCCTGTAAGTGCCAGCACTATGCCAGGCCATTCTGATGAATAATCCTCCATAATGACCAAAATCCGCCGGCCACCATTCCTGAGAATTGGTCATAAGATCGGTCAGATCTTTTTTGAGTGCCTGGTAGTCAAGACTTTCAAATTCTTTCTCGTAATCAAAATCCGGATCCATAGGATTTGACAGGGATGAGTTTTGGTGAAGTATGTTGAGATCCAGCTGGTTTGGCCACCATTCTTTGTTCGTATTTCCTTCTCCTTTGATTACCTCACCACTTGATTTCAGTTTGTCAAAGCCGAAGGGGCAGCCTTTTTTTTCGTTTTCCATATTTTCTTGATTTGATGATTCGACCCCTGATTCCTGGCAGGATACCATGGCCAATACCATTGTGAATGATAAAATTATGAGCCTCATGTAAAAGTGATTTGATAACAAAAGTGTGGCAGGATAATTATTTATAAAAACGAAATAATAGATACTAATATTGATGATATCGATATTAGCCTTAGCTTGGGGCATCATGAACATTCAGCAATTCCAATATGTACTTGCCGTGGTGGATTCAAAGAATTTTGAGCTGGCTGCGGAAAAATGTTTTGTGACTCAATCCACCCTGAGTACTATGATCAACAAGTTCGAGGATGAGATCGGGATCAGACTTTTCAATCGCAAGACAAAGCCGGTCACCATCACCAGCGAAGGGGAGAAGATCATTGAGAGACTTAGGATCATCATCAATGAAATTGATCTGATGAATAATGTGGTTCAGGAAATGAAAGGAGAAATGGTCGGGGAAGTAAGGATTGGTATCATTCCTACAATTGCACCTTACCTTTTGCCAAAATTCATCAACCAATACGCTGCGAGATTTCAAAAGGTGGACATTCTGATCAAGGAAATGACCACAGAACAAATACAGAGGAGTATTCTGGCAAGAGAACTTGATCTAGGCATTCTGGCGCTTCCCTTGAATCATAAGGAAATCCGGGAGGTGAGTTTGTACAATGAACCGTTCCTGATCTATGATTGCACGGGAGCTGAAAGAAGAGATACAGTTTCACCTGGTGATCTGGATTATTCAAAGATCTGCTTGCTGGAAGAGGGGCATTGCTTGAGGACGCAGGTATATGATATATGCAAGCTGAGCAGGAAGCATTTCGACAGCAACGTCAATTATAAGTTTGAATCCGGTTCAATGGAAAGCCTGATCCGAATTACCCAATCGCGTCAGGGCATAACTATTTTGCCCTATTTGAGCTATCATTCATTATCGGAAGAAGCCAGGGAAAATGTTATTCAGTTCCGTGAGCCGGTCCCGGTTCGGGAGATAGGCATAGTTACGCATCGCTTCTTCGTCAAAAAGGCCTTGCTCGCAGGGCTTGAGGATATCATTAAGGAATCCTTAAAGGACTTAATTCCTCAGAGTGATTCTATCAAGATCATCAACCCGGTATGACTACAACAAAGGTGCTTGCCGGGTCTTAACGCTGCCTTGTACCGTTTTCATAGGAACAAAGCCGCAACTAACCTGTCCGGACATCGATCGAAACATTGATCGCTCCTTCATTATCCGTAAACCCGGGACCGTACTCCTGATTCAGATCGTCATTAATGCATAAAAACAGATTCCCTGAGCTGCTGATCGGAATTGTCCTTGCATCGCCAATGAGAAAAACTTCCCCGTCTGTGCCTATTCTGCCGCATAATGCTCCTTCGTTCGCACCGGGTAGGGTATAACCGGGCTTTGCCGTCAATCCGGGATTTCCGTTTGCATCCACGAATCCCGTGGCGGGATTAGCGGTCCATTCCCCTCCCGTATAACGAACTGTTGCTGTGTCTCCCTGGTTAACCCCTACTCCGCTATCCTGCCATTTGATATTGGCCTGCACCTGAAAGGATATCGAGCTGTTCAGTAGTTCCTTCAAATTAAATTGCACATAGCCGCCATATTCGGCTGGAAAATCATTGATGGCCAACCAAAAATCCCCGGTTTCCGGGTAAGCGATCAAACTCCACATATTGGCTATATGCGCCTGGAATTGTCCGAGTGGTGGATTTGCTGTAAAAGTATCATCGGGATACAGGGCGCAGATCGTACACAGAATATTGTTGGATACGGATGGCTGCCATTTTTCTCGGGTCTTTTGGGTATAGGGATCGTAGCGGTCGCTCATCATTTCCTGCGCCACCTCTACGGTGATGTTTCCGTAATGCTGTTTCAGCAACTCTCCATATCGCTCTACCCGGCTTGGGGCCTGAACGTACTTGTTTTCCGGATCTCTCAGACTGCTTTGCCAGGCCTCAATGGTGGATACATCGGTCAGCTCATTGACAAGCTTTTGGTCCTCGACCATGTTGTACCCCTCGTATCCCATCCAGCCCGGATAGCAATTGGAATTGTTGGCCTGATAGAGGAAGTCTTGCCCCGGCACGGGATATCGAACGGCGACTTGAGTAGCGGAAGTTTCAACGACTGCGGCCTTCTTGTTGATCGAGTCGGCAACATGATACGCGATACCGGCACATCTCGGATATTTGTTGAAAACCTCTATGGCTCCCTCTACTGTATTTACATGTGTGAGAAGCAGCCTTGTAAATATGGCGATCCCACAGCCTTTCATCGTTTCATCCTTCATACTGTTTAGCTGTGTCATCATTTCAAATCCGGCCTCATTGAAGCCACCGTCCAGGCCGATCATTCCGGGATAGGACATGAACATATGTCCGTAGCCTTCATCGGGATCGGCAACAAACATCATTCGATTCTCCAGTTGTCCGGGCATATTGAAGTTATCTTCGTCCTTACAGAAGATCATTTTTCCATCGCCTCCGGTAGCATTGTCCCAGGCACTAAAACTGCTGCACCCGCCCGCACCCTGGAAAACATAGGCCAGCGGTCTTTTGCCGGTGCCCTCTTTAGGGTGCCAATAATGCGGATGCGCATAAATGCACCATTGATCATAATTGGTGTTCCACAGGAGTATTTGTTGCAATGTGACCGAAACTCCGGCATCATTGCATCCGTCACAGATTCCCTTCATTTCGGTCATGAATTCATCCGGTAAGAAGGGTTCTGCATCGGCCTGACCTATATTGAACCATTCTTCCGAGGTTTTCAGATCATTGCCGGTTGCCAAAGCGATATAGGCGATCGTTGCCTGAATTGTGGTGTTGATCATGGTCGCGATCCTATCGGCGAGCAGGTAACCATGCTGATAGCCCATTTCATAAGGGCTTCCTTTCATTTTTAAGATGTTCACTTGATCTTGCTGCGTAAAGGATGCTTTGGCTAGGATGTTTTGGTTTTTCATTGCTGTTTCTTTTATAGGTGAAGTGTTCGTGTGCTATGAGGCAGTTCTTGACCTGAAGAACTCGACATATGATGATCAAGCGACTCTGCTTCGCAAATCTTCATATAAAAGA
The DNA here is from genome assembly GCA_028282565.1 of Cytophagales bacterium. Classification (GTDB taxonomy): domain Bacteria; phylum Bacteroidota; class Bacteroidia; order Cytophagales; family CCMP332; genus JANQHS01. The sequence continues at coordinate 9,350 of JANQHS010000313.1, forward strand.
AAAATAAGAATTTTTTGGATTAATTGCTAAAAAGCTCCTTGATATTGATCATACACCATGTCTGCGGTGCCGAGATCTGCCCGAGCTATTCAGGCATTACATCTGAGATTCCCCACCTATTCTTCCAGCCTTTGGCCGATTTCCTGCAACCTGAGCCAATTCTGATAGTACAACGGCAGGTTGATCACGTTTTCGATGTATTGAAAAGCGTACATGACCAGAGAAAACAATGCGCCATATTGTAGAGCACCGCTTTCAAGGGGAAGCAAAATGGAAAGAATCAGGAATCCTGTCAACAGAATCCAGGAGAAAGAGAAATTCATGGCTTCAAGATCAGACAACCTGATGTTCCATGTTGTCAGGTTGTGAAGATGTGATCTTAAGCTTGAATCATTGTTTTTGGCAATCTCTTCGACCTGTTTTTCCACTTCATCATTGTATGACTTGTTGAGTTTCAGCGTTTGCGCGCTGGTCAGCAAATAAATGATGATGATCATGAAGGTGACGATCATGCAGGCTATAAAGACGCCGACATTCAAAATGGCCAGGATGACAATTACCCCTATGAGCCCGATACTGCTATTGATCAATTCGGGCATGTGGTTTTCCATGAACTCAATAAATTCCTTGATCATGCCAAGTCTCGCTGTTTTCATAGACGGATTCTTATCCTCAATTCTGTTCAGGATATCCGGGCCTTTCTCCCTGAATATTTTGGCATAGAATCTGGAATCAAAAACCCGCCTTCCAACACCAACGATTAATGCAGATAAGCCGAGCAGGCCTAGATCAATTGATCCGGCGCGCTCTCCGTTCAGCGCACCGTCGACGGCATTACCGATGAATAGAGGAAACAGAAGCGTGAGAAATGCTTCGACCATGATCAACATCAGTGTGAAGGTAAATTTCAGTTTGTGGCTTTTGAAGAGCGTTATGAGTTGCATGGGTTATTGTGGGTTTTTAGGCGCCCAACCCGGATGTTTCACCAGATAATTCCATGCCTCCCGCAGGTTTCTGGACCTGAGCATATCCTTTATGATGTTGTAGTACTCAATGAAATGTATCTTGACAGGATTTATGGTATTGATAGGCTTGGTCAACCCGTAGGTAGGGGTGTGCTTTTCTTCCTGAAAAGTTCCAAAAATGCGATCCCAGATGGAGAAAAGGGCGCCGAAGTTTTTGTCGAGATATATCTTGTCCGATCCATGATGCACACGGTGCTGGGAGGGAGTCATGAACACTTTTTCAAACCAGCCCAGCTTGCCGATGATCTCCGTATGGAGCCAAAACTGGTACATCAGCACAAGGGTGAAGCAGAGCAATACGATATAGGGGTTGAATCCAATGATGATCAAGGGTAGATAGAATACCCAGGTGATCAGGCTGTCTATGAACGACACCCTCATGGCCGTAGTGTAATTGTAAATAGGAGAGCTATGGTGAATACTATGATATGACCAGAGTATCCTGACCTTATGCTCGATCACGTGCTCCCAGTAGTAGATGAAATCCAATAATACCAGACATAGGAGGGTCGTCCAGATATTGACAGGGATTTGCCAGGGGATCCAACTTCCCACCAATAAAAATGCACCCGCGAATATCAGGGTGCTGGTTTTTTCCATGAGTTGAGCCACGAGAAAAACCGAAATGCTGGCCCACATTTCACCCAGCCTCCAAAGGTTGATCTTCTTTTTATATAACTCGTAAAAGAATTCTACTGTGGCCAGTAAGATCGAGAACCCAAGGATCACATATATGATCAGCCCGATATTCTCTTCAATACTTTTGACTATGGCATCCATCTCAGTCTTGTGTTTGGGATATCCCCGATTGTTATTGATGCCAAAACTAGAAGTCGAGGAAATGACTGATGTGTCCGTTTTGGACAACTTAGCTCAGGGGAATGTAGATATCCGTCAGTTGTTGATTTTCCGGAAATCTTTCGTCAAAGTTTGGGTATAACTCGATTATGGGCATATCGGCAAGCTCCAGGCCTGCATCCAGCATCCAAAAGGCATAGATCTTATTGTAGAGATCAAAGCGGCTTTGATGAGAACCCTGGTGTGAGAATTTTGCGTACTTCTGTCTTAGATGTTTTTTGGAGCGAAACAGTGCCTCCGGTTCAATTTCCAGTGGCTTTTCCAAAACAAGCGCCTGATTATATCGAGAGTTGATATGGTCGCTGATCTCGGCATCGTCGATGATCTCCGTCATGAAAACCGAACGATCGGATAGTAGCTCTTTTTCTTCCGCATATTCGAGAAGCGACCTCCAGGCGTTTTCAATGGCCGGAGCGTTTTCATAATCTCCGCGATATTCAATGAAGAGATAGTCGAAATTGGGCAAATACTGAATGTCAAATTTTAACTTTTGCCTTTCCTGATCATCATTTGGCAGCAGGATTTGAAGCTGCTGTTCAAGGATCGATTCGCTGTCTTCTCTGAATGCCAAAGGTGAAAGATGATATTTGGATTTAAAAGCCTTGCTGAAAGCGGAGCGATCCTCGAACCCGACCTCATAGGCTATTTGCGACACGCCAAGACTGGAATATTTGAGATACTGAGCCGCTTTTTCCAGACGTAGGCGCTTGATGTATTTCCCGATGGTCTCCTGGTGGATGGCCTCAAATATGCGGTTGATGTTTCGGTAGGAATAATGACATATTTCCTCCACCTTCTCAATATTGATCTCTTCGCTTAAATGATCTTCAATATAGGAGAGAAGTGCCTTGTATCGCAGCAGTTGAGGATTTTGCTTCATTTTATGCGGATGTCGTATTGCTCCGAGGATTGTGGTTTTTTCCTGCTCAACGCATAACAAATGTGGGCATTACTTTTTATAACCATTCCTGCTCCGGATCATTCGAGTTCCTGGGCTGCGATCCACTCCTTTTCGAAATGCGCGAACAATGCCTGCGGATGAGTTCTGGTCCTACCGGAAAATCGAATATGGATCCCCTGTGTCGACAATAGATTGTTGAGGTACAGACCGAGGGAGATCACAGAATCGATGGCGATCATGGAGCATGCAACAAACGACCTGTGGACTTTGATCTCGATCCTCTTTTCCGATTTACTCTGCGCAAGCCTGTCATTGATGCCCTTGAGGATGCCGATGTTCGAGGTGATCTGGCTTTCTATCATCTCAGGAGTTCTCCCTTCAAGAACGCTGGCCCTGGTTTCAATGGTCTCCCGGCAAGAAGGGTCGAGGAGCAACACACGTACGGTACAGCCATTACACCGAACTGCATGCTCAAGGGCCTTTTCGATCGCGTCAAGATTGGAAATCCACATCTTGTAGAAGATGATCTCGCACTTCTTGGCATTCTGAATGTAGTGGCGGATCTTACTGAACTCGAGCTCTTCAAAACCGTCGATTATCCCCGATCTTGTTAAGCGGTGATATCTCTCAGGCATTTTTTCTTCGACGATTTTTTCGAATTCGTTGGAAATTCGATTCATGAACCTTTTGCGTAGTTTCAGTTCATAAAACATCGTGACCAGGCCTATGGTCAGTATTGTAGTCCCCAGATTGTTCAGCACCAATTCCCAAAAATCGTATTGGTGACCATAAAGATGGTCGATTAGCCGGCTACACGTGATGCACAGAATGCCTAGAAGCATCAACGCTATATAAGTGAATTGAATGGCAAGCTTGGATTCGCTTCGGTCTTCTTTTTGTTTTGATTTCGTCATTCTCGCCGTTGGTTGGTGACTATTGAATATATTTTCGGGATTTGAAAGGTTCTGAAGAGTTCTAGATCTATCCTGACGGTTTGGGATATGCCTTTTATAATCGCTAGGACACGTTCCGGTTCCGAACTAGTGGATGAAAACAGCTTTTCAGACTTTCATGGGAAAGCTAAAAAAAATCTTTGCTAAATGAAAACTACTGAACCGATTAATCTGAGCCCTGAGATTGCTCCAAATGAGTATTAATGGCTCTTTGCCCTGATTTTATTGGGTTGCGATCAGTATCTCGTTGATCTTCTTAGAGATCTCCATGATCCAACTTCCTCCGGAGGAAGTCAATAAAACAAAACCGACATTCTCTTCGGGATTCAACCAATACTCGCTTCCGTACCCGTCCATTCCTCCTCCATGTCCGTATCCGCCATTTCCC
>JANQHS010000329.1 GCA_028282565.1 Cytophagales bacterium
CGCCATGGATTTCAAATCCGAGATCTATGACTACTCGGAAGAGGATTATATTAAGCTATATAAGGAGCAGGTTTCCATGGCAAGGGATCGGGTAACCGATCTGAGTGAGCCTAGTATTAAATTCATGCTCAAGAATCTCGACCCGGAAGCGAAAACGGTATTGGATATTGGTTGTGGAAACGGCTATTGGCTTAGCCGTATCGACAAGAACAAGTATGATGTGGCCGGTTGCGATCTGAAAAACAACCTCAGGTATGTGGATTGTCCTTTTCATGAAGGGCATCTGGAGCATTTGCCCTTTGAGGACAATGCTTTTGATATTGTGACCTGTCATCATACCATTGAGCACGTCATCGATCCGAGAAAAGCCATCGATGAAATCAAAAGGGTGGCCAAGAAGCAGGTGATCATCGTGGTTCCCAAGCAGCGCTACTTTTATTACACCCTCGATCAACACATCAATTTTTTTGAATTAAAGGAGCAATTGACCCATTTGATTGGTATGGACAACTATACCTGTGATAAAATTTGGGGCGATTGGGTTTATATTGGCAAGAATGTCTGACAATCAGAACCAACCCACCTTAAGCCTTGTCATCCCCTTCTTCAATGAGGAAAAACGGATCGATCTGTTAATAGGCGGATTGAAGGAGTTTGGAAGAGGGTTCGGATCGACCTACGAAGTCATTCTTGTTGATGATGGATCTTCCGATGGATCCGTGCAGATGATCAATGAGGATAGCTATTTCAAGGATCTTAAGACTCAGGGAAAAGCAAGGATCCTCCAACTCGAAAAGAATCGAGGCAAAGGGGGCGCGATTCAAAAAGGCGTTGAGGATTCAACTGGTGAATGGGTGCTGACCCTTGATGCGGATATGGCCACTTCTCCCTTAGAGATCGAAAACTGGAAGAAAATGAACGGAGGTCACTTTTCACAGGATGAAATATGGATCGGTTCCAGGCCCCATGAAAAATCGAAGCTTGAAGAGAAGGCCCATCGCAAGTATGTAGGGATCATATTCAATGGAATTACCAGGTTTTTTTCGGGCCTGAAGATCAAGGATACCCAATGCGGTTTCAAACTTTACCCCGGTGATATCGCCCGATTCCTTTTTAGGAAAATGAGGGTTAAAGGCTGGGCCCATGATGTCGAGGTATTAAAAAAAGCTGATCTGATCGGCGTGGATATCAAAGAGCTGCCTGTCAACTGGACCGCGGTTGATGAAAGCAAGGTTTCCGTTGGGAAGGATTCTATTAAGATGTTCTGGCAGATGATGAGGATATCCCTCGGGGTTTACTTCTACTGGGTTTATAAGTTTCCTTTTGACCTGATGAAAAAAGGTGGAAGCAATGAAGAAATGGATTTGATGGAAAGATTCAATCCGGGTCTGAATGTCAGAGGCGAGGCTCTGGCAAGAATGGCTTTCCACCTGCTTATTGTGGTTCTCCTTTTTGCCATGCCCATGATGAGTAAGGACTATGGAATATCTGGTGATGAGTGGATCCAAAATGAATACGGAAAGGAGATCTATGCCTATTTCTTTGAAGGGAAGGATGATGTTCTGTACCCGCAAAACAGGCTTCAGTTCTATGATGCCATCATTTACTATACCGGCGGATTTGAGCTGCTATGCGCCACGGTATACAGGACTCTGGGAATCGAAGATGAGTATGCTGTTCGCCATGTGATCAACTCTTTGTTTGGGGTTCTGCTGTTCGTGTTTACCGGACTACTGGCCAAAGAAGTGACGGGCTCCTGGAAGGCAGCACTGATTGCCCTGGCCTTGATCGTCTTTACCCCGAGAATATTTGGGCATGCCATGAATAACCCAAAGGATATCCCCTTTGCAGCAGGCATTATATTCTCCCTTTATTTCATGGTGCGCTTTGTCAAGGAGTTGCCAAACCCCAGGATCAGGGATATGATCCTTCTTGCCATTGGGATAGGTCTGACCCTGAATATCAGGATCGGCGGACTTCTCTTGATCGCCTATGCAGGACTTTATTCCTTGCTCAAGGTCGCGGAGTTGGTCTATCAGAAAAAAATGAACCTCGGCAAGGATCTC
>JANQHS010000393.1 GCA_028282565.1 Cytophagales bacterium
CCTTATAAACCGGAAAAAGTGGATTGTGCCCAATGGTGTATTTGAGGTCGGTGATCAACAACTCCTGATGCTGTTGTTCATGATTTAGTCCAAGTTCCAACAGAGAGAATACCTCCGAGGCCAAATGCTCACTCTCGAGAAGCTCAGCAATATGTTGGTCAACATATTGGCGATAAGAAATGACCTCTTCCAAAACGGGCCTTGTGAGATTTCCCCGCTCGGCTCTAAGGACCCTATCCCCTACATTGTTATAATAGCTGTTAAAAAGAAAGCCATAATCCTTATCGAATTCCTGATAACCGGTCAAATAAGATTTTAATATGAATTGCTCAAAAAACCAGGTTGTATGTGCCAAATGCCATTTTGGCGGGCTGACATAAAAAACGGGTTGGGGCACATAATCTTCTTTCTTAAGAGGCGAACAGATTTCCAGAGATCTACTACGGATTTGATTGTAGCGACTTATTCCCGCCTGGGTTTGGGTTTCCATAGGTTCTGCAAATGTCCGCCGAATAATTGGATAAATCGTCGGAGCAACGTCATTTATTCGCTCTTTTCCCCAACATGTTTTTTGAGCTCTTGGTTCTAGTCTTCTTTCAAGAGCAAGATCGGGTCGATCTTCTGTGCCTTGAAGAGATAAACCAATGATATCAATGCAGAAATCAAAATGATCAATGATCCTGAGGTTATAAAATCCAGGACCCCAATTCGGATCGGGTCTTCAAAAGTTGAAAGCCAGGGATCGATCACGAGATAGCTCATTGGAATCCCAATTGCAATTGCAATCATAATGACCAGGAAAAACTCCTTGACCATCATTTTTCCAACTGAGCTCATTGAGGAACCCAATATCTTTCTGATCGCTATTTCCTTGGTCCTTTGTTCCAGAGAGAATATCAGTATAGCGAGAAGCCCTAAAGAGGCAATGCAAATCGCCAGGATAGAGAAAAAGGACAGTGCATTGGCGAATTTCCGATCTTCCTTGAAAGAACCCCGGATGTTATCTTCTACAAAGGAAAGCTCCATCGGGATCTTCGGCGAATGGCTTTGCCAGGTCGCGCCGATATTCGCGACAAGGTCACGTTGGGAACCCTCATCAATAGGTTTGGTCTTTAGTGCTATGAAATAGAGATCACCATCGTAGATGCCTGATTCCAGATGAAACAGTGCCATGGGTTCAACAGGAGCATTTGCACCCCAAAAGCTGAAATCCTGAACAACACCGATGATCTCGAATTCCTTCTCAGGTGGATATATCAGTCTTTTTCCAATTGCCTCGGCCGGGCTGTTCCATTCCAAAGCTTTTAACGCGGCCTCATTAAGAATTACTTTCTCTCGCTCCGCAGGACTGGCTCCCCTAAAAGCCCGACCTTCCTGAAGTTCCAATTCCAGAGTCGAAAAATAGTGCTGATCAACTTTTATGAAATTCAGGGGCACGGTCAGCCTCTGATCATCTTTCTTTATGAATTGGTCCCCACCACGTATCTCAGGAGGTATTCCAGAGCAAAGAGAAGCATTCTGCACCATGGGATTGCTTTTTAGATCAGCCAACAGAGCTTCGCGACTTTGTGTCCATTCTAACTTTTCGAGACTGATGAGATTTTCCCTACTGAAACCCAGATCCTGCCCTAGTGTGTACTCCAATTGACGAATGACCAAGATCGTGCTGGTCAATAAGACCATGGTGATCACAAATTGAAAAGTCAGCAATCCGTTCCTGATCAATCTGCTTCCTCCGGGGCCAATAAATGTACCTCTAAGAACATCAATCGGTTTGTAAGCGCTCAAAACATACGCGGGATAGAGTCCGCTCAACAGTGTCAGAAAAGAAACGCCTACGATAATCAGCATGAAATTCTGAGGAACGGCAAGAAAGTCCAGACTGATATTTTCATTGAAAAGACTGTTTAGGGGAGACAACAATTCCAGCAGAAGCAGTACGCCTAGAACTACAGCAACCAAGCAAAAAGCCAATGATTCCAGAAAATACCCCAGACCTATTCCCAGTCTGCTTGCCCCAAGGAGTTGCATAAGGCCGGATACCCTTGCATGACCACTAACCTGAGAGGTTTTCAGGTTCACATAATTCAGACAGGAAAGCAGAAGTACAAACAGGGCGGCTCCCAAGAGCGTGTTGACGACCTTGGGGTTCCCAACAGAGTTTAATCGATTGTAAACCTTCTCCGAACCCAGGTGTATGCCAGTAAAGGGCTGGGCATACAGATTCCATTCTTTTCCAGAGGCTATGTACTCATCAAAGCTAACCCCCATAATCCTTTTCAGTGTTGGTTCCGCATGGACCTCAGGCACCTTTTGAAGCTTCTCAACAACATGATCAATATTTGCTCCAGGCCTTAACAATCCAAAGGTTTCATAGGTAGTCCAGATCCAACTCCATTCCTGCCGCTTGAATCTGGGAATGCTGCTCAACGGCGTGATCATATCGAATTGGATATACGAATTGTCGGGTATGTCATGTAATACCCCTGTAACCATCATCGACTGGCTTCCCCCTCCCCTTTCAAGAACAAGTGTTTTGCCAATCGGATCCTCTTGCCCAAAGTACTTCCGTGCAGTGCTTCGGGAAAGTATCAGAGAATTTGGCTTGGAAAGGCAGGTAGAAGAATTCCCTCTTTGCAAGGGAAAGCTGAAGACCTCTAGAAAGTTCTCATCAACGGCAAAAAGCGCATCATTGTCATAGCTCAGAGCATCTGCCCTCTCCGGGTTTGAGATCAGGTATTGACCAGGTGTATGTACCCTGACAACATCTTCGAATTCCGGAACTTCCTTTTTTAGGGCAACAGCAACACCCGGGCCGGTTGATGAGAACTGATTCTCATTGTCATCCCCCCAAATGAATGTTTGGTTGATCCTGTATATGCGTTCCGAGTTCGCATGAAATTCATCATGCGTCAATTCAGCATATACAAATGCAAAAATCAGAATGGATGTTCCAATACCAAGGGTGAGTCCCAAAAGGTTCAGAAGATTAAACCCTTTATGACGGATCGTTCTTCTCCAGAGTAGTTTGTAATTCATGAACGGAGTTCAGCGAAAGACATGCCAGACCTAAAAAAGGCTGTATAATCACTCAGGGAAGCGATTTATCATGAGAAGCATGCCCGAAAACGGACGAAAATCAATCCGCTGGGATCTGCTCCTCATTTTCCAACCAGATCTGCAAAAGCTGATATCCGAAGGAAAGAAGGACTGATCCCAGAAATAACCCGATGATACCAAAGGAAATAAAACCTCCTATGGCTCCCAGGAATACCACCAGCATCGGGACCGGTGCACCACGGCCAAGCAGTATGGGTTTTAAAACATTATCCAATGGGGAAACAAGGATCATGTAGATCATAAATATTACAGCCCAGGTGGTGGACATCGAATAAAACCCGTAGATAATGACGGGGATAACGACCGGCAGTGTACCGATCTGAATGATACCCAAAAACATGGCGATCAGAGCCCATAAGGCAGCACCGGGTATTCCTGCTACAAATAGGCCAATGGCGATAAAAAAGGCCTGAATGACAGAAACCCCTATGATCCCTTTGCCGACACTTCGGATGGTGGTTTCCGTATCCTTCACCATTTTCAGACCCTTATCCCCTGCAAGTTTGTAACCAAGGCGTTTGGCGAATGAATTTCCACTTTTGGAGTTCGCCAGAACAAATCCCGAAATAATGATGGAAAACACGAACTGAAGCAGGCCCACTCCTGCCTTCCCCGCCTTTTCAAGCACCCACTCTCCGGCGGATTGGATCTGGGACTTGTATTGCGCCAGAAACTGGCTAAGATCCGTCGAGGCGTGGCTCCAGGAATTGTACAAAGATTTACCTATGATCGCGATATTTCCGACCGATTCAGGAGGCGGTGGAATGAGCTCCGATGAGCTTGTCAGGTAGCTTCTCACCACAGAAGCTCCGGTTAGCAGCGAATCGGTTAGGAAGGCAGTCGGCAGCACCAGGATCAGAACAAGCCCCAGAGTGGTGAGCGTGGCCGCAAGCTTTTTTCTTCCCTTTAATTTATCGGTGAGCCAGGTGAATGCCGGAAAGATCATCACACCGATGATCAGCCCCCAGATCACCATCAGAATAAATGGTTTTAGGACCAAAAAGCAGAGAAATAGCAATAACATCACCAACAATACCTTGAGCGATATGTCTATCGACTCCTGTACACTCCAATTGGGTTTTGGAGATGTTTCCGTTTTCTCAATATCTTCAGCCATTCTATTGGGTTATGACGTCTAAAGATAAGTCAGTTCAAAAACATAACAGAGGATGATAGTTCAAAGGATACTGAGCGTTAAGAACCTTTTCGCAAGGACTTGGTTACACCTGACATATACAACGGCTTATGCCACACTCATCTACTTTCTCTACATCCATCTTGAGTTGACATATCTTTCGATTCCCTGGCTTCCGGTTTCGTTGATCGGTATTGCGGTATCCTTCTACGTTGGATTCAAGAACAATTCGGCTTATGATCGAACCTGGGAAGCAAGAAAGATCTGGGGAGCTGTAGTTAACACAAGCAGGGCATTCGGGAGCAACGCCAGACACTTCATAACCAGCCTTTTTGTCAAGTATGAAACTGATCCAAAAACTATTGCTTATTGGCATAAAAAGTTGATATACAGGCAAATCGCCTGGTTGTATCAATTAAGAGAACAATTGCTTGTTCCCCAGGAATGGGAACATTTGCACGGCAACTGGGGTGTGAAAAGGTTAGCCAGGCTGAGGAGAGAACAAAGCATGTCGGTATTTCCGACAGAGCAGATGGAGGACATTTTTGAACGCTATTTGGAGCAAGATGACATCAATGCCCTCGAGAAATCACCAAACATCGCAGTCTCGCTTATCGATCAGCAATCGAGGGATCTTCAAAAGATCCGCGAGGCAAACCTTATGGATGATTTCAGGCATATGTCCATCCAGAACAGAATTACGGAGTTCTATGAGCATCAGGGAAAGCTTGAAAGGATCAAGAACTTTCCGATACCCAGGACATATGCCTCTATTAGCTACTATTTTGTAGCCCTCTTTGTAATTCTTCTTCCGATGGGCTTATTGCCCGAATTCGCAAAACTCGGCCCCGACTATAACTGGATCATGATTCCATTCTCTGCCCTTGTGAGCTGGGTTTTTATTCTGATGGAGTTGGTCGGTGATTATACCGAGAATCCCTTTGAAGGACTCGGTGGGGATATGCCAATGCTCAGCATCAGTCGGAATATTGAAAGGGACTTGCTGGCCATGCTCGACGAGGAAACCCTTCCTCCTCCCATTCGATCCGACAAGAATTTCATCATGTGATCTGAAAGAACCCTGTTCTCAGCCAATTGGCTTTGCATAATATCATACCCAAAAAACCTCCGCCATCCTGGCGAAGGTTTCCTGATTATGGCAGATTATAAGCCGCTTATTTCACCTGCAGCAACCAGGTTCCATCCTCGAACCACTTGGCCTCGGTTCTGAGAAGCAGACCCGACAATTCCAAATTCATCAGGTAGTTCTGGACAAGATTGATGTACAGGGCATCATCAGGTGGCAATGCTATGCCCAGAGGCTCGATCGTCAATGGATTTTCAAGAGTCACAAGTCCGTCTTCCTGGTACATTAAAACCGAATAGGCACAGATGGAATAATCCGCAACCATTACATCTACTTTGCCATCGATCACCATTTGAATTCCTTCATCATAATCCTGAACTGTGGTCAATTTTGTTTTAGGAAGATAACCCTTGGCAAACTCTTCGCTTGTGGAGCTTGCCAGCGCCGCGACGCGTATGCCTTCGGTATTGATCTCGTCGGTGTTCTTGGTCTTTGAATAGATATCGGATTTGGTCAGCAGGGATTTTCCCGCGATCATATGAGGTCCTGCGAATGCAACCTTCGTATTTCTTTTGGGGGTTATCGTCATGCCTGACATCACCATATCAACAGTTCCCTTTTCCAAAGCGTCCAGCAATTGGGAAAATTCCATCTCTTCGATCACAAGCTCCACACCAATCGCTTCGGCCAGATACTTTGCAATATCTACCTCATAACCAATCAATTCATCTGATTTTGAACGAACACTGAACGGGGGTTGTGTTCCTGTCATTCCGACCTTGAGTTCACCTTTGTTCAGGATCTTTTTAACGTATTGCTGTCCTGAAACCGAAAAGCTCAAAAAGAGAAATGCGGCAAGGAAAAAATTGGAAACATATTTCATATTCTTGGGGTTAAATTTTGCCTAAAATAGTATTTCCTACCGACTAAAAAACGAAAAACAAACCCTTGGGAAACGCATTCAAAACAATTAGGACCATAGACTATCATACCGGGGGTGAGCCACTGAGGATCATCACCGATGGATATCCCAAGTTGCCGGGTACAACCATTCTTGAGAAGCGTCAATACCTTATTGAAAACCTGGACTTTCTCAGGACAGGTTTGATATTCGAGCCCCGAGGGCATTTCGATATGTATGCCTGTTTACCCGTAGATCCGGAAAGAGAAGATTCGGACTTCGGAATGATCTTCATGCACAATGAAGGGTACAGTACCATGTGCGGACATGCCGTAATTGCCATGGGCACCTACCTGATCGAAAGCGGTAAGATCCTTGAGGAAAAATTTAAGAAAGGAATCATGGCCGACACCCCTGCAGGGCAGATCTTGATCAGGGCCTACTCCCATGGAAAGAAACTCCGGATAGGCTTTGAAAATGTTCCTTCATATGTATTCCAGACCGATCTTAAAATCCATATAGATGGGATTGGTAGTGTGGACTATCAATTGTCATACGGTGGTGCATTCTATGCTCTTGTTGACGCAGCATCTCTTGGGCTTGAACTACGCCCTGACAATGGAAATGCTATAAGGACGCTTGGGATGAAGATCAAGGAGAAGATCATGCGAGAGACAAAGATCTCGCACCCATTGTCAAATGAATTGGCATTTTTATATGGTGTCATCTTCATTGGCCCCTCCAAATCCAGTGGCATGCACAGTCAGAATGTATGTGTTTTTGCGGATGGTGAAATCGACAGAAGCCCTACCGGAACAGGGGTCAGTTCAAGGATTGCCTATCATTACCAGACAGGTGATATTCGTTTGGGCGAAGAAATTGAGATAGAAAGTATCATCGGAACCAGCTTCAGGGTTAAAGCTCTCAGAGAAGTTCAGTTTCATGGCATTCCTACAGTGATACCTGAAGTTTCGGGTCAGGCATTCCTCACAGGCAAACATGAGTTCATCATAGAGGAAGCGGATCCACTTGGCAATGGCTTTCTGATCAGATGATACCCTTTTTTATGGCCATCTTTACCAAAGAGGCTTTGCTGTGCACATGCATCTTCTTGTAGACATTTTTAATATGCGTTTTCACCGTATGTGGGCTGATGAACAATTTCTCTGCAATAGTGGTATAGGAACCACCTTCAACCAGCAGTTTGATAATCTCAACCTCTCTTTCGGAAAGGTCAAATCCTGGTTCGATATTCACCTCCTTGACCGAGGGATTCCGGATCGAGCCAATAATTTTTCTTGCAATTTTTGAGGTCATGGGAGCCCCGCCCTTTTTCAGATCCTGAATGGCACTGACAATAAAATCAGGTGGCTCATCCTTGAGCAGATAACCTGAAGCACCGGATCGCAGCGAGTCCATAATTTTTTCTTCATCCTCAAAAACGGTGATCATCATCACTTCGACATGAGGATAATTCTCTTTCAAGGCGAGTGTGGTATCAATGCCCGATATTCCCGGCAGTTCGATATCCATGAGTACAACTTCCGGAAGGCCCACACCTTGGGTGTCACACTCTTCGAGCTTTTCCAGAAAGTCTTCACCTGAGATACTACAAAACAGTACCTCAATCTCCTCATAGAAGGCAAAATTTTGCAAAAACCTTCTCTGCAAAGAGGGGTTATCTTCAACCAATGCGATCTTTATGGACATCCTAAGCTTTCCTTAAAACAATTGTACCGGGCCTGCAAGCCCAATACCCCAATGGAGGTATCTTCATAAGCGGATGATAATGTTCACACCCTCTCCGGGCCTGCTGTCGATTTTAAATTCTCCACCTAATTTATGTATCCTGTTGGCCATATTCTTTAAACCATAATGCCCAGCAGATTCAATGGCTGTCTGCGGGTCGAACCCCTTTCCATTATCTGAGATCAGAATAGAAAGTCCGGACTTTGTTCCATAAACAGACTCAATACATACCTTTACCTCAGAGGCTGCGGCATGCTTGATCACATTATGAATTGCCTCCTTCAGAACCTGCTTTAGGTTGAAGGCGAAATTCGGGTTCAGCGGAACCTTTGGATCTACTGCATTCTCGATACTCAATTTCAAATCGGTGTACTGGGTCAGTTTTCCGAGATCGGATTCTATTTCATCAAAGAAATTGCCCAGGTTGATCGTCTCCTTGTTCAGCGTCCATATTGTATCCCTCAGATTGGACATGCTCTCTTCAGCATCATCTTTTAAGGATTCCAATAGTTTCTTGGCGCCCTTGTCCTGTTTAATGCTTTCCAATTTCTCTGTCACCTTTATACCCGAGATGATCGAGGTCAACTGAGCCCCTACGTGATCATGAAGATTGCTTGAGATCCTTTCCCTTTCAACCCTGATCTTCTCCTTAAGCTCGAGTTCTTTTACCCGCCTTTTAAGCGCAATTCGCGAGTAGTACCTTGTGAAAAAGGTTATGGTTGACAGTACCACGAGGCTTACGCCTATCAAAAACCATGTCGAGCGGTACCAAGGCGGAAATACAATGAAAGGCAATTTCTGAACAGCCGTTTCATATCCAAGAAGGTTTCGACCCTGAGCATGGAGTATATAATCGCCTTCAGCCAATCCGGAATACTCTTTTCCCGATGATGTCGTCCACTCGGACCATTCTTTGTCAAGCCCATCCAGTTTGAATCGGTACTGATTTTGATACTCGTCCGTATAACTAGGGCATGAAAAATCAGCTCTGACAAAGTTACTTTCAGGCCTGATCTGCAAGGGCTGGTTCCCAATATTTCCCCAGGAAGCAGGCCAGTTTTTGATGAGGATCGAGTCTCCTGCCCTCAGCGATGCCAAAAACAACTCCGGTTTAACAGGCCTGGTCCTCATTGTTTGGTCATAGGCGATCAGGCCGTCAGTCGTGGCCATCCAAATTAATTTCTGGTTATCCTCCCGCGCTACCCACAATCCCGAGGATTGAAATGTCGACAGTTCCGGGATTTCCCTTTTCAGAAATTTATCACCTTGAAAGTCATAAGCTCTGATCGACATGAACGGGGTGTTCCCATATAGCAGGTATGCCCTGTCCGAAGATCTGCTTTCGAGAATGTATGGCACCATGAGGGTATCTTCCAAAAAATCGGGATGACGTTCAAATGAAGATCCTTTGTATTGAAATATGCCATTCAGGCTGGAAAACAGATATTGGTCAAAAATCTTGTTGATCTTGATCTCACTGACCGGAAGCCCGTCTTTGTCTGTGAACTTTTGTACCCGAGGTTCCGGATCATCCATCTCCAAAAAGTACAGGGGATTCAAAGTTGACCCAAGCCAGAGATTCCCTTCTTCATCTTCCTCGATAAACCTTACAAAATCCGGCACATAGCCAGAGAGATCTCTAAGATCAGTTACTCTTCCATTGACCCATTGCATTGATTTCAGGCCTTCGGTAGAGCATATATAAACGCGATTTGGAAAAACCCGGGAGGCAAAAACCTTATAGGCATGAAAGGGTAATATTTTATCCAGTTGCCTTTTTGCGTAGTCAAAGCAAAAGATCCCGAAAGGCGATGCGATCAGCAGTTCATTGCCCATATCTATGATCTTAAAAGCCTCAAAGTTTGGTTCAAAAAGGGGCTGAAATTGATCCTCACCGGTATTGAAGTATATTCCTTCATGGCCCGAAACGATCAGCATCTTATCTTTTCGTATCACGTCGTTTATGATGCCGGGTATACCCTTCCTCGCGTCAAAGTATCTGAACGGAACCTGAAATCTGATCTTCGATATCCCTAGATCTGTACTAACCCATAGATTTCCTTCCATATCCTCCATAAGAAAATGAATCCTGCGACTGACCAATCCATCACCTTCCCTGAGCCATAAAAGAATTTCTCCCTCCAGATCCAATATAACAAGGCCATCATCTGTTCCCACAGCGATCTTATTATCGCTGAACAGCTTTATATCATTGACATATTTTTGTTCAAAAAGATCTGCTATCTGGTCGGAAAGGACCGTTTCGTTTTCACCATTCACCAACAGAAGCTTATGGGTCGTCCAAAGGATCTCGAATTCATCGTCTTCTATAAGCCTTCTAATTCGTTCACCGTCTTCCAATTGCCAGGGAGCATCGATCAACTCATAGCCACTTCCGGAAAGATTCATGATCTGCTGGCTCTCCTTTAGACTTGAATAGGCATTACCCCTCCATGAAAAGAGATGAAGAAAATTATCCTCGGATTCGATCTGTTCAAGGATACCTTTGCCCATGTTCCAGTTTAGAATTCTGGAACTCGAGAAAAACAGTACGTCCTCATCAAGAATTAGCTGCTCACGCAGGTATGGTATTGTGGTAGACTCATCCAATTGATCGGTAAGAGATCTAAAAACAAAGCCTCCGAGTGCGTCTCTTTCCAGAAAACCAAAATCCCCTGCACCAGCACAAAACCCTCTCCCCTTTTCATCCACACCCAACCTCCTGACCATTCCTTTAGATGAGGAAGGGACAATGCTCCAGTTCCTGCCATCATAGATCATGACACCATTTCCATTTCCAAAAAACATTCGTCCTGAAGGGTCCTGGGCTATATCCCAGACCTGTGAATGCCCCCGATAGTCAGACGGCTCGTAATTCCGAATGGTTGGAATTCCAAACTCAAAAAGTGAGGTTTCACCTTGTCCCATCAAGAACAACGGGATCCAAAAAATCAGAGGTATCTGAGACAATGTCCGGTAGAACGTCATAGATCAGCGCAACCTGTATGGCCTTAAATAAGTGGAATTTTTGACAAAAGAAAAGACCCAACAAAATGAAGGGTCTTTAGCTTACTAATTGCTACTGTAAAAGGCAATCTACCAAAAACTTGATCTAATGTGTTTTCAGCATTGATATATTCTTCTTTTCCCAAACAAAGGCCTGTTCGCCATCTCTGGACAACATTGCCGTAGCATCCTTTTTGGCATTGTATCTTTTATGGGCACATGATTCGGCATCGAAGCAGGCGACATCCTTATTTGCTGTCTGAAGCAGAATGGTTCGGCCTACTATCCCTAGGTAATTGGACTTCTTGTACTTGCTCGAGGACTTCAATTTCCCATCGCTCATGTTGTGCTTGGCAACGCCCTTCTCTCCTACGACGAGTATATCACCTTCGTATTCCAAAATCTCGGTTGCCAGTCCTATGCCATCATCTGAAAGAGGTATTTCATAATTATCGGATCCTGTCACCACATCGAGATTATAAAGAGCTTTTCCACTGCAGACCATGAGGTTTTTGTCCTGAACCAGAATATTGGTAATCCCCTTTTTAAATCTTTCAGAATCATATACCAATGAACCATCCTTTGTATCGAAAGCCTGAACACCATAGGGCTTGACATTGGGGTACCAAAGGCGCCACTCATAATTGATGGTCACCGAACCATCCGCATTTTTGGTTTTTGTTTCAATATAGGCCTGAGCTTCAACCGTTCCCCCTTGCTGAATGACCACCCTTCCATTGGCAACATACATGTTTGGAATCGCCTTGGCTTCTTTGATCTCCGGGCCTGTCCAGAGAAGTTTTCCCGAGTTCAGATCATACTTCTGGATCTTCTGCTTTTTGGCGCTTTCGAAATTGACCATATACAGGTCGTTCCCATCGATCACGGGACTTGCGACCGCTCCATAGACGCCAAACTTCTTCGCTCCGCTGGGGGCCTTGATCACGTTGACCGTATAGTCATATGCCGCAGACCAAAGATTTGTTCCTGAGGAGTAGTCATAGACTTGCAATCCGTTGAGGAACAAGAACACCTTTCCGTCCCTCACATCGATGTCCACCAGGGATTCTCTGGTCCAGACCTTCTTCTCGGCCATCCCCATATAGGAGTTCTCCCATAAGATATCTCCGTTCTTGGGGTTGATCTTTACAATCTGATTCTTAAACCCGGCAAAAAGCGCAGCCAAATAAGTTGGCTTGTAGTTCACGAGTACCAGATTTCCGTCGTCTACAAGATTATATCTCCCAACAGACCCCTTGAACCTGGCTGTTGACCATAGTTCAGCACCTGTGCGGGCATTGATCATGACAAATTGGTCTTTTAGAGATAGCGTGAATGCCTCCAATTCCGAAATGTATATCACATTGTCCTCGCTCACATCCTGGTACTGGTCGGTATTCCAAAGCAACTCTCCGCTCAGAACATCCACGCAGGCGATCTGATCCTTACCCAACTTCCGGTCAAAAAGAAAGAGGGTCTGAGAATCCCAAAAAGGAATGATCTCGTCTACTTTGCGAAGTTTTGGTGCCATCTCCTTGTATTTCGCGGTCCAGAGTACGCTCCCGTCCTTGTTGTTCAATACGGTGATCTCTTTGTCAGAAGCGCCAAAGCAATACTTCTCGCCATAATCATCAAGACCTCGAAAAAGGTCGCTTTGATGTGCAAGTTTTACGGTCCAGTCCACGGACATGTCTTCCTGGCTGAATCCGTTCAACCATACAAGACCAATTAGCATTAAGGATAGGATTGATTTTTTCATAACAGTTTGGATAAAGCGCATTTCAACGCGCTGGTTATAGACAGATATTTCAATTCTTCAGTATTCTTTTAGAGATGACCGATTGCCTGTGTTTGTCGATCACTTTTAGGATGTACATTCCTTGTGGTAAGTCCGAGACATCTATATAATGCCCTTCGCTCATGATCAATGTCTTGCCTTGAGCGTTTTGCAGTTCAATAGAGCCTATTTCAAAATCGGCCATAATCCGGACTAAGTCATCCACGGGATTCGGGTAGATGCTGACACTGCCGGAATAATCATGATTGCCAATTATGGAACTAGTACTACCCGCATCACCCAGGTAAACATCCCTCACATTCAAAACCAGTGCTATGCTATTACCATGTCTAAGAATCCTGCTTCCCTCTATAGTCCCTGCAGGATCGGTAAGCAATCCCAGTGTATCATAGGAAAGCGTCGAAATTCCGTTTTCGGAGCTCAATACATCGGGAGTGGTATTGGCTTGATCATTTTCCAGGGCGACATATATTTCACCTCCATCCGCATACAAGGCACTCACTTCCTGCTGACCTCCGAGTACGTCTGTCCCAATAAAGGCGGACAGATCGGCTATCGACCAGGTATGCCCATGGTCGTCTGAAATGTAAATGCCATACTGTGTGCCATCATCCTTTGATCCTGCCATATATAGCCGGCCACTGCTTTTGTTCGCCACAAGCAGATCTCCTTCAAAAAAGGCGGGAAGGTCGGTGTTTCTCTCAGACCAGGTTTGCCCATAATCTCCGGAAACATAGAAGATATTCGCGCCTGAATTGTCATGGGCATACAGGCTATCATTTGAAAAGCAGATCGGGTCTCCCCCGCCGTTCAGAGACGTTGGCGGGTCGATGTGCTCCCAAAGAGTTACACCGGCATCCTTCAGCCAGTATCCTGCACCACCGAGATTTAGCAAAACTTTCCCATTGAAGTAGTCGATCCCGATCGGTGAAGAAATGCCATTAAAAAACTTCGGCAGACCTACTGTATCCAAAGAATAGGTCAACCCATTGTCATCGGACCTGTAAACCATGCCATATCCCAGACCAATGGAGGTCATGTATAATTGAGAGCCTGCGCTGACAAGCGCCTGAGGAATCTCATTCACCCCGGGAACGGACTTTTGGGTCCAGGAAGTGTTTCCCGGATCAAGCTGGTACAGGTCGGCTCCAATGCCGTTGAAAACAATGGCCAATAGTTCTCCATTATGACTGGTGGCTCCTGTAATTGTCAGTATGTTGGATTGGGTCAGGTTGGTGGCACTCCATTGGGCGGAAGAGGCGATGGAAATATTCACCAGCAATAGGATTAAGCAGATCTTTTTCATTTTGGGATTTAATTGATGATACATTCTTGTTCTAAATCGTTGTTGACAAATCCATTAGAGCGTGATGCTGTATTGGATCTTTTCGGATTTGTACTTGGGGATCTTAAAAGTCTTGTATTTAAAGGCCTTCAGAGCATACTGTAACCAACGGACATAGTCGTTGTTCATCCCCTCTTCGCGTATGGTAAATACCGTCACTAATTCACCCTTATCCCCGACGGTGAGATCATAATTGTAGGTGCCGGTAATGCCATATTTATCCACTGTTTTTTTGAGTTTACCCCCTGCGAAACTGTCATCAAGCTCCTTGGCGATTGCGGATTGGATCTCATCATGGGTTGAGAGAAGCGGCTTCTTTTGACCCATAGAATATGATGAATAAAAAATTGCAACAAATAATATTAAATATCTCATTTTCAATTATTTATATTTCCAATATCCAAGTACATTACCAAAAGCTACTATGATGGTTTCACCATCCGGTAGAAATACAAGTGAAGATTTGTTCAAGGTGATCTGCTCAAGAAACCTCATATCCATGCTGTAGGAATAGAGTGTTCTGGCGGTTTCATAATCATGCACATTACAAAGCATGGGAGCGGGTATTTTCCCGGCATTGAGGGAGATCACACCCATGTATTGGTTATCATAATCAACCTTGAAATCGGGGTTTTCAATTTGGGACGGATAGATGGTACGGGTAACCTCTCCCGTTTCTCCGATCACTCTTTGAATATATCCCTGTCGTCCGATGGATGCCGTTTGGGAACTTCGGTTATGAGGCAATGAGTAAACAAAAAGGTAGTTCTTGTCGGGACTGTATTCCATTTGGTAGATGATATCAAACAGATCATCTGTGGAAAAGATCCTCTTCCCTGATTTCAGATCATAGAAGGATACAAGGTGATTGTATTTCAGCGCGGCTTTCTTGGCTTTCTTGTCATTCCTAATCCTGGGAATTCTTTCGATATCGCTTTTTGAAGGAAGATGGGATACCGCTACCACCTTATTCCTTGGATCAACCTCAGCGGAATAGGCCACCACATCGAGCTGAATGCTCTTATTGATGGTGGCAAGGTCAATTTCTTCTTCCTCTGCCAATCCCTTACCGGTTTGTATATCAAAGAAATAGAGCTTACCGCCCTGAAGGAGCACTAAGTATTTCCCGTCAGGAGTCCAGCAGGCATCATTAACCTTCTCACTGCGGAAAACGATCTCTTCAGTTTCGGTATTCAGCACCTCTACCCTTGTTGGGCGATCCTTATTCGGGGCCCAGTCAGCAAAAAAGGTTTTGGTCAGCTTGAGGTATTTGTCATGTACAGGATTATACTCCAATAGAGGTCCGGCATAATACCCCCCAACTCTGATCTCCTTGATGATCTCTTCTTTTTCGCAATCCCATAAATACAATGGGCCCTGGCCTGTACCTATGGCCATGGTGTTTTTGTCACCGGCCATGGCCATCTCCGAGATTCCCCACATCCGGTTTCCCGGAATTTCTACTTTCCTAAAATTGATATTCTGTGTTTGGGCCAACAGTTCGGTGGCCTGAAGAAAAAAAAGAAGAGCAATGCCTAATGAGTTGAAGCTGAGCATCGTTTGGTAGATCTCTAATATCTACCCAAATGTCCTCTCCGGTTGGAAAACCTTCAATCCCCCAATTGGGGTATTTGCATTACTTCCCGCTGAGTGCCTCTTCCAGGAAATCGTTCATCCCTTTGGCAATTTTCATGGTTGCCAGGGCTGTTTCAGGAAAATCCGTATTCAAGATCTCAGAAGCAGGAAGCTTTACACCATAATAGAACGATTTGTTTGCGATCTCAGGAATATCATTCTGAATGGCGGAATATTCGGGTGCAAGCTTCTTGTTCTTCTCACCGAGGATCTCTCCAAAAGCCTCTTTAAAATCCTTCTTGCTCTTGAGTTCCTTAAATCGATTGGGTTCCCGAACGATCTTATCCCGTACGGCCTTCAACTGCTCCTTTTCGAGCATGTGGCTCCCGCTGTAGATCCTAATTCCCTCGGCTGAAACTTCAAGATACATGCCGGGTGTGGTCTTATCCTTCTTGCCTCCCGGAGAGATGAGGGCCGAAACATGGTTTTTATATGGAGACTTGTCTTTGGAAAACCTGACATCCCTGTAAATTCGAAAAACACTGTCCTTGGGGCTTTGCTCCTTCACTCCCGGCATCAGCACATCCAACTTCTGTATAATTTCAAACACAAGTTCCTCAAAAGGCTTTTGTACCGATTCCTGGTATCTTTTTTTGTTTTCAGTAAACCATTCGCGGTTGTTGTTTGAAGGAAGTTCTTTCAGGAATTGAAGAAAGTCGTTGTCCATATTATCATAGCATTTAGAACCAAATAAGGTGTTTTTCCCTGCCCGGGGATTTCCGATTATCAAATTTAGCCATTGAATATCCGTTTCTTTGAGATATGGTTCAAAGAATTTCGGTCTTACTTTTCATTGCATTGATTGGCACCTCCTGCCATGACGAAAAGGGAGATCCCGTAGTCAGCGACCCTGAGATCGCAGGTGGAACCTGGGATGTCATTCAGAGCAGAATATTTGAGGCTAAATGTGTTTCTTGTCATCGCGCCGGAAATACCTTCGCCACTCAGTCGGGACTAATTCTGACCGCTGATGTTGCTTATGAGCAACTGATCAACGTCATTCCGAAGAATCAGGCCGCCGCCGATAATCAATTGGTCCGGGTAGGCCGCTCAGGACTACCTTCTTTGAGTAATTCATTCCTATGGGAAAAGATCAATGCGCCGAACTTTGAGCATTTCTATTCTGATCATCCCGAATACGGGGAGTTGATGCCATTGAACCTTCCACCGCTGACCAATGGAGAATTGGAATTTATCCGCCAATGGATCATTAAAAGAGCACCTGAAGCCGGATCAGTGGTTTCTGAAGACATACTGTTAGACAGCACAATATTCCTCTTCCCTAATGACAGTTTCCAGGCTCCGGCACAACCTGCTCAGGGGATACAGTTACACTTGGAGCAATTTCCGGTAGCACCCAATTATGAAAGGGAACTTTTTAAATATCAGCTGCTGGGAAATACGGAAGATCTTTACATGAACCGGATCCAAATACAAATGAGGAAGGGAAGCCATCATTTTATCCTCTATGATTTCGCCCCTGGCGCGACCCTCCCCGCCCTCAACGACATCAGAGATCTTCGATATGAAAACGGCACATACGTGGTTTCAACTCTTCTTTCAATGCAAGACCAGATCTACTTTTTTGGAACACAACTTCGCATAACCGATTATACATTTCCTCCGGGTGTAGCATTGAAAATTCCGGCGAATAAGGCCCTAGATTTTAATTCACATTATGCCAACTACACCAATGATACTGTTACCGGAGAGGTCTATGTGAACGTCCATACCATCGACCGGTCTGAAGTTGTTCACGAGGCACAAAACCTGTTCCTGAATAACACAAGCTTTATCCTCCCGGCAAACCAGGTAACCACGCTTACCGAGGACTATAGATTCTCCAATACCAGGAAGGTTTTCATGCTCACCTCTCATGCTCACCAGCAAATGTTGGAATTCAAGATCAGGATCAAGGGAGGTGCCAGAGATGGAGAGCTGGTGTATTTCACAGATGATTGGGAACATCCTCCCCTGATGAAATATGATCCGCCCATTACCCTTAACCCCGGTGAAGGACTCACCGCAGAGGCCACCTATGATAACAACACAAATCGAAACCTGACCTTCGGTTTCCTCAGCACTGATGAGATGATGATCATCTTTGGGGCGTATTACGAACCATGATGACGAAGAGTGGTGAATAAGGAGCTAATGCTTATTGATCGGTGGTGAGGTTTTAGGGATTAATGATTAATTGCCTAAAATCTCTTGATAAGCAAAAGTGAATTGGGTTCTGTCCTGGATCAAATTGCCTCGGAAAACCACCCTAACGGTGCAGGATCTTCCTTCTTACCACCTGTCCCCTAAGTCTAAGCTGAACAAAATGCAATCCAGAAGGAAGAGATACGGCCCTGGTCGCATTAGATTTAATCGCAAATCGCTCTTCAAACCTCCCAACCGCATCAAAAATCCTAACCTCTACTCTTTCTGCCCGGTCCAAATTCTTAATCCCAAATTCCTCATTTATATAGAGAACTCTTACGTTGCTTAACTCATCAAGAATCAGAACATTAACCATGCTATCCCCGGGATCAGTAGTATCACCCAGGATCACACTGTCGCCCCAGATGAGTTCCACGTAAGCAGGGTGATCGATATAGGGGTTCCTGTTGTTCTGGATCTGGTAGACAGCGTTGTTTCGATCTAATTCCTTCTGACTTACGGTATCATCCCTATGCCATTCCAGAAGCATATCCGCTGCCCATTCATCGAAATCGTCACCGTCCAGCATATCCGAATTCCAGTTGCTCACCTTGTTCAGGTATCTGGTGACCATATAAAAGTATGCCCTGGCAAAATCTCCCTTGTACTCATCGAGGGGCTCAAACACAGTTCCGGAATACCCCTGTACAGAGGAAGGGCCTCTCTTGCTACCGTTTTGTGAGGTCCAACTTGGATTGTTGGTTTCACCATAAGGATGATTGCTGCGTTGTCCATTGGTATAGCCATCGGTAGGAAAAAGATGAAACAGATCGGTATTCATCGGGCTTTGATCGCCGAACCAGCTCTTCGGAAAAGAATGCTCCCGGTTGTAACAATCCCCTTCCCCTGAGTAGTTTCCACATTGATCCGTAAAGAACTCAAACACATAAGGCGGAGTTCCTCCTGGGTTATCTGAATACATATCCCAAACCGTGGAATCAGGCTTTCTGTCGGTGTTCCAAAAATGATTCCAAAGACTGGAATAGCTCTGCACGCTATGCCCGCTAATGATCTTGGCAAGCTCGAAACGCAGCGTATCCCCATATAGGCTATCAACGGGATCGTAATATCCAGGCGGAATTTGTCCCAAGCAAGGGAATAAACCACCGCCGAAAAGCAGTGTCAGGATCAATATTCTGTGAAATCTCTTAATCAAAGTCTGAATTCAATAAATTTGACTCAAGGGATATATGCCCAAAAATAAGCTATGCGAAAAGGATGAGAGAACAGATCACCAAGATTCTGGAATTTGAATTGATAAAGGTCGGGGATTATTCAATTACCCCTTCGGAGATCTTCCTGGTTCTTCTGGTACTTTTTGTAACCAAACTCATCACCAACCTGGTTAAAAGGTACTTTACCAGACTTGTCAGAAAGGGGCGGTTTGATGAAGGTCGTGCATTTTCTTTTATGAAGATCACTTCTTATGCCATCTGGATCCTGGCAATCGTCTATTGCCTTGATATCGTGGGCGTAAAAATCACCTTCCTCCTTGCTGGATCGGCTGCACTATTGGTTGGCGTAGGACTGGGACTCCAGCAAACCTTTAATGATTTTATCTCGGGCATCATCATCATTTTTGAGGGCTCGGTTCAGGAAGGTGATATCATTCAACTTCAAAACGGGACCGTCGGCAGGGTGATCGACATACAACTCAGGGTTTCGCAGATCAGAACGCGTGACCAGATCACCATCCTGATCCCGAATTCTAAGCTTGTGAATGACAATGTGATCAACTGGACCCATAACCGGATGGCCACAAGGTTCAGCGTCAAGGTTGGGGTAGCCTATGGATCAGATGTGGAGCTGGTCAAGAAAACCCTGGAGGATGCTGCAAAGCTCAGCGACAAAATTGTTCAAAAGAATGAGCCGATTGCAAGGTTTCTGGATTTCGGAGACTCCGCATTACAGTTTGAAGTGCTTTTCTGGGTTGACAAGACCTTTGAGATCGAATTTGTGAAAAGCGACATCCGGTTTTTTATCGATAAACTTTTCAAGGAAAAGGACATCAGGATACCATTTCCTCAAAGAGATCTTCATCTCAAATCCAGCGAGGTCAATTTGGGCTAGCTTTTCCGATTGACACCGAACCTCCAGGATACGCCAGCATCCAATCCAACTCCCTGAAGCTCCCCCGTTGCACCGAAATAGGTGGCCACAAGATCAAGCTGAAGGTCATTATTGAGTAGATATCCAAGCCCGGCGTTGACATTGAACCCTTCCGCTTCGATGTACAGATTCCCAAAGGCCTCAACAAAAACACTGGTCTTCGGGCTCACCGAGCTTGACAGGTTGAGGGTAAAGGCCCCAACCGGATCACTGTCAGGGTCATTCCATACCAGTCCAAGATTTCCTGACAATAGAAGTATATCAAACAGAGGAAAATTGTATAAGGCGAAGAACCTAGGAACAGGTCTGTCGATCTGAAACTCAGGCGGACCGATTCGTTGAATACGAAGATCACCTTGAATACCGAGGGAAAATCCCTCCTCATGAGCGTCCAGAATATTGTATCGAAATCCAAAATTCCACAAAGCCATTCCACCTCTGTTCAATTCTTCGCCCTGGCTAGAAATATTCTCCCATCGCCAGGCCATTGAAGTTCGGAATTCCAGCTTTTCAATTATGCCATACCTCGCCGTTAGTCCTATATTGGGTCCCGTTGACCGAAAATCGAGGCTTGTATGCTCAAGACCAAAGTAGCTAACACCCGTCTGGATCTGTGCCATACCCTGACCAACCGCCGTGGCGGCATCAGTGGCCCCCGGCCTGTCAGAGCGCAATACTTCGGCCATCTGAGCCTTTGCATTAAAGGCAGTTAGCAGCAGGTAAAGAATTATCTGACATGCCGGACGCATGCTCAAATAAGGAAGAAAGTATGCTGAATTCCTAGGCTGCGGACTTCACCTGATCCATCTTCACCACCTTGCCCTTTTTCAATTGAATGACATTGAAGGCTGCAAGAATCCGAATAAAATAGTAGGTCGGATCGATCTCGTGCCAACGATACCCGAAGTTTGGGTTATCGGCATGCTTATGGTGATTGTTATGATAGCTTTCGCCCAACATCAGGAAGTCAACGGGAAGAAAATTCTTGGAGGTGTCTCCAACTTCAAAATTCCTGTAACCATATAGGTGAGCGAACCAGTTGATGATCGCTCCATGTACCGGAGAGAGGAACATTTGGATCGGTAACAGAAGCCACATCCACCATTCGGTTGCGAATTGATAATAGAAGGCAATGTAAAGCAGGCCCCAAAAGATCCTTGAAGGCCATGACCTGGCAAAGCGATCAAACCAGTTCCACTCGGGAACATTCTCGGTAAACCTCGGGTCCACATCTGTTTTTTTGCTGGCAATTCCCGTATAGATCCTCTTGGTCTTCCACATCATTGCAAATAGGTTCTTGTCATACTTGGGACTATGCGGATCATTTGGCTTATCGGCATATGCATGGTGCATCCTATGCATGATCCCATATCCGTACGGGCTCAGATAGTTGGAGCCCTGGAACAACCAGGAAAGGAAAAAGAACACTTTCTCAGCACCCCTGGACATGGTGAACTGCTGATGCGAAGAATACCGGTGGTGAAAGAATGTCTGAAACAACAAACTCAGATACCACTGGGCGATGAAAAATATGAGGATCTCTTTCAATTCTTTGGTTTTTGGTTTTAAATCAACAAGCGTACACTTAGAAGACTCCTTCGTTGGATCTTTGTGACAAAATTCTAAAGATTTTTTACTTCCGGGTTTAGAAAAAAGAAGAGTTCCTGGAATTTACCCATTGATGCCTCCTTGATCCTGGCCATGAGTTCCTCTGATTTGTGATTGGCGATCTCCTCTCCCTTACGAATTTCATCACCGATTTTGCTTTTCGCGCGGCTCAGCACCTGACGGCAATTATCCGCCTTTTTTCCAACAATTTCCTGGATCACATCATATTCCAAATTGAATACCTCACGAAGAATAAAAACCCCCTGTTCCAAAGGCTTGAGCTTTTGATTGAGGTATTGAACAGCCCTTTTCATCTGACCTTCATGGTCCATAAAGTCGAAGTCGATCTCGAAATGCGAATTGGATTTCAAAAAGCTCTCCTGCAGCTTATCGAGATTCTCCCTTTTGGACCTCAGATTTCGAAGATGTGTCTGGCAATTATTGATCAGGGATTTTACGAGGTAGGACTTATGGTTTTCGATCTTATCGGGATCCGTTCTGAACCATTTCTCCAACGTATCCTGAACAATATCCTGAGCATCTTCAAAAGACCCGGTAATTCGTTCAGCCGTTGACTGAAGGATCGGAAGGTATTTGCCGATCAGGCTATGTGTTTCTTGTCCCATTCGTTTCGGACCACAAAGTTAACGAATGAAAAGTCCATGAAAACGGGTTTCTTCAGGAGAAATTGGCTCTGGCACGTCTTTTTGACCCAATTGTTGGAGAAGGTCGATCTCGATATTTCTGCAAATGGTGGTCATCGGTGTATCGGCAGCCCTGTTCTCAAATGGATCCTCGGTAACCTGCCCTGACTGGTCCAGAATATAAAAAACAAAGGATATGGCTATGCTCATCGGAACAACTCCAAGCTCCATACTGGGAATCAGGGAAAACGGCAGTATGATAATAAAAACCCATAAAAACACCCGTGTGAAGAAATTATAGTAATAGGGAAACACTGTGAATTTGATGCGTTCCGCCCTGCCCTGAAGATTGTATAGTTCCTTGATCACCCACATCAATTCGATATGCTGAAAATCATTGATGATCTCTTTATCCAAAGCATTTTTGATCTTTTGACCCATGATCTTCAGGATCATTTGAGGTCTGTTCACAATCCCTTCCAACTCCTTCTGGTCTTCAGGACTCAGATAACGATCAACCTCCGGAGCTTCCTCCATTCCCCTCAGCCGTGCGGCCAGTGCATAGAGCCATGCAATATGATCATGGATCAGTCCCTTTTTGATCTCGTTGATTCTTTCCTCACCTATTTCTTCATTTCCATGAACACCAAGAAAAGTGGTTACCTCCATTCCATAGGTTCGAGAATAATTGACGATCCCGCCCCAGATCTTTCTTGCTTCCCACCAGCGATCATAGGCAGAGTTATTCCTGAAGCCAAGGAATATCGCCAATGCTCCACCCAGAACACTCACCGGAAGCAGCGGCAAGGCCATTCCCGTATATCCCATATAGTCATGGAGAAGCCATGCCGAAAAGGATATCAGTATGAAAAGGGTGATGTTGAGTTTGTGGTAATGGACAACCCCAAGGGCCGCCATAACCGGATTTTTGGAAAATCGTATCAGCATAGTTCAGGAACCAACATACTTCTTTCAGGATTGGTTTCCTAGACCGTATAAATGATCAGGTAAATGATATATGAAATATACAATCCCACAAAAATCATCCCATGGGAACGCTCCATGGAACCGGATCTGCTGAAAGGCAGTAAGATAAAGATGAGGCAGGTGGCAAAAAGCACGATCAGAATATCACTGTTAAAATTCGGGGTGAATTCCAGAGGGTTGATCACAGCACTCAGACCAAGTATCCATAAAACATTAAAAATATTGGAACCGATAATGTTGCCCAGCGCGATCTCGGTATCTCTCTTGAAAGCAGCGACTGCACTGGTCACCAGTTCCGGCAGAGAGGTTCCAATGGCCACTATGGTCAATCCAATGAATTTTTCGTCAAGGTTGAAGAATTTCGCTATTTCAATTGCACCTTCTACAGTCCATTCTCCTCCAATAAAGAGTCCCACAATACCTGCCAAAATATAGAGCAATGACTTCAAGGGACTGATCTTATGGATCTCTACATCGGAATGAAGCGCCAAAGCCTTTTCATCCTTTGAAACCGAAATAATATAGCCCAGAAAAAGTGCAAAAAAGAAAAGAAGGATCCCACCATCGATACGACTCAGGTAGGTCGAGCCCGAAACCGCTCCAAAAATGGACACATTCCCTAGGAAACCCAGAAGAGTGATCGCTACGAGTGAAAAGGGGATCTCTGAAAAGACCACTGTCTTTTTAATGGAAATTGGGTAGATAATTGCCGAAGTGCCGAGAATCAATAGCAGATTTGAGATATTGCTACCGATGATATTGCCAATCGCGATATCTGCGCTACCCTTAAAACTTGCGAATACGTTGATCACCAATTCCGGAAGAGATGTGCCAAAAGAAACGATGGTAAGCCCGATGATCATCGGTGAAAGTCCATACCTTTTCGCTATGGCAGATGAACCTTCTACCAACCAATCAGCCCCCTTGAGGAGAAGCACAAAGCCGATGACAAATAGAATGTATGGTAGATAAGCTTCCAATTAGACAGCCCTTGTTTTGAATGGGGTGTGAAATTAAGTAAAAGGTGAATTTATTTTGTCAAATACACCCTTTTCAGTCAGAATACGAGAATATTATTCCGTTTTGGTTTGCCTTACCTGTACTTCCACCCTCATTCTGTCCCAGGATATTGAGATTATCCCGTTTGGATCCACATCGATCAACAACTGCTCGGTCATTTTATGTTCCTTGGGTTGGACCTTTACTCTAATGGCATCGAGAGATTCATCATACTTATAAGCACCCCATTGATCCGGATTGTTATTGAAAATCACAGTCCATTCCTTTTCTCCGGGAATTGTGAAAAGAGCATATTTTCCCGCCTTTAGGGCTTGACCATCTACGGTGACATCTTTATTGAATTGAACAGTGGTGGCATTGTCAGCACCAGTCCTCCAAACCTTATCATAGGGAACAAGATCTCCCCATATTTTCCTTCCGCGTACCGAAGGAGCACTATAATTGATCTTCACATCCAGATCTCCTATCGTTTCTTCGGATGAGGACTTTGGACTTTTGGCATTCTGAGCTTGAAGATCTACGACGAAAAAGCTTAAAAGAATAAGGCCGATCAGGTAAGTTCTTTTCATTTTCTTTTTTTTGGAAAGGTAAGAATTCTTTCAAACTGATATTCCCTCAATCGAGTATAGTTAGCATTCTTGTGAACAGAAAGAGTTCATGATCATGAGAGAAGGACTCAATCTCAAAACATGTTCATAGCCAATCCCATTTACGGGTCCAGGGCTTCGATAACCCTGTTATCAGAATGTCCTTTAGGTTTTCATTTGGATGACAAACAAAAAATCATAAACCGCTTTCTACTTCAATCGCGATAACTGATTTTTGCCAAAAAAAGCCTATGGATTGGAGTGGAGTATTTCCGGCCGTAACCACAAAATTTACAGAGAACGAATCCCTTGACCTGGTCAGCTTTGGGGCCAATATTGAAAAACAGATCGAGGCAGGGGTAAAAGGAATCATTCTCGGAGGTACGCTTGGAGAGTCCTCGGTTCTGGAGAGCCAGGAAAAAAGAGAGTTGCTGCAGGTAGCCTGTGAGATCTGTGAGAACCGTGTGCCCGTGATCATGAATATCGCTGAATCCAAAACCTCCAAGGCGGTAGAGGCCTGTCAGCAGGCCCTGGATCAGGGCGCTGAGGGATTAATGCTGCT
Source organism: Cytophagales bacterium (assembly GCA_028282565.1). GTDB lineage: Bacteria > Bacteroidota > Bacteroidia > Cytophagales > CCMP332 > JANQHS01. The sequence goes on from JANQHS010000393.1 coordinate 25,499, forward strand.
TCCTCCACTGCGCTACAGGCCTGATGACCGGGAAATGGTGGCCTACTTTCAGGCTATAGCGGAGAATACCCCCCTTCCGATCATGATCTATAATAATCCCGTAGACTACGGAAACCTTGTGACACTTGAGCATTTTGAAGATCTGACCCGCTTTGAGAACATCCAGGCAGTGAAGGAATCCACCAGAGATACCGGCAACATCACCAGAATGATCAACAGGTTTGGTGAAAGGTTTAAAATACTTTGCGGGGTAGATACCCTTGCGTACGAGAGCCTTAGCCTGGGAGCTCAGGGATGGGTGGCCGGGCTCGTTTGCGCATTCCCAAAAGAGACGGTTAAACTGTTTGAGCTCGTCAAGGAAGGCAAGCATCTGGAGGCGGCCGAATTGAACAAATGGTTCTTTCCCCTGCTCGAACTCGACATTCATCCAAAGCTCGTTCAATATATCAAGCTGGCAGAAACAAAAACAGGCCTGGGAACCGAATATGTTCGGGCCCCGAGGTTGATGCTTACCGGGGAAGAACGACAAAGGGTCGAGGCCATTATCGATGAACAACTCAAACATCGCCCTGTATGATTGGAGATAATCTCAAAGGAAAAAACCTGATCGCAGGGCAATGGTCAGGGGCCGGAACCGAGGTATTCACAAGCTCCAATCCCGCAAATGGGCAAAAGGCGACTAAGCAGTTCTCGGCTGGCACGAGCCAGGAATTGCTGTTGGCCTGTAAAAGTGCACAAGAGGCTTTCCATTCCAATGATCTGCGAGATCTACTAAGGAGAAGTGAATTGCTTGAGGCCATAGCAAGCGAAATTGAATCTCTGGGTGGGGAACTCATTGAGGCTGCATGCTTTGAAACCGGCCTCCCCGAAGCCAGGATCCTTGGAGAAAAGGGGCGCACCATTTTTCAGATCAGGGAATTTGCCCGCCTGATGAAAAGCGGTGATTTCCTGGGGGTCAACTTTGACCAAGCCATGCCGGAACGCAGTCCCATTCCGAAACCTGAGATCAAAAAGATCAACGTTGCTTTGGGACCCATTGCGGTTTTCAGTGCAAGCAATTTTCCATTGGCTTTCTCCACCGCCGGAGGAGACACCGCCTCAGCACTTGCCGCTGGTTGCCCGGTAGTCGTAAAAGGCCATGAAAACCACCTGATGACCAATGAGATCGTTGGGTCTGCAATATCCAGGGCAATCGAAAAAACCGGGTTTCATAATGGAACTTTTTCTTTCATCAATGGTGAATATTCTATTGGCAAAGAGCTTGTTATGAATCCGATTATCAAAGGCGTTGCCTTTACCGGATCATTTAACGGTGGAAATGCCTTGATGGGCTATGCGGCACAGCGTTCTGAGCCGATCCCAGTATTCTGCGAAATGGGAAGCATCAATCCCATCATCATCAGCAAAGGAACCCAAAACGAGGTTAAAGACCTCGCCAATACCATCGCCGATTCGGTATTCCTGGGTACAGGACAGTTCTGTACCAACCCTGGTCTATTGCTGGTCGAAAAAGGCGAAGGCTTATCGCATTTTCTCGAAGGAGTAGAATCCTCGCTCTCCTCTAAGCGCGCAACTCCCATGTTGAGCGAAAAGATCTTTGACGGGTTTTCGAAACAAGTGAGCGAGCTGACTGGTAAGGAACCTGAAACTAAGAACCATTCTTCCGGATTTTTTAAGGCGATCAGCACAGAGGAGTTTCTGGGGAATCAGATCTATTCGGAAGAGGTATTTGGTCCCTTTACATTGGCGGTGGTCTATGAAAACCACAATGAACTGGGTGATCTTATCAGGTCGCTAAAAGGACAGCTTACGGGGTCCCTGTTTATTCAGGAAGATGAATTCGACCAATATCGGCCCTTAGTCCGGCTTTTTAGCGAAAAGGTCGGGAGATTGATCTTTAGTGGAGTTCCAACCGGGGTGGAGGTATGTCCGAGTATGCAACACGGCGGTCCATGGCCATCAAGCTCTGATTCGAGGTTCACTTCGGTAGGTTTTGACGCGATCCAAAGATTCCTGAGGCCCTTGGCCTTTCAAAATATGCCAGATGCCTTTTTACCATCGGAGCTCCAATCCGGAGCGATCAACAACTATCCGCACCGCCTGGACGGAAAATTGATAAGCTAGATCTGATGGCCGTATTCCAATTCGACTGTATCGATGGACATACCTGTGGCAACCCGGTAAGGTTGGTCACAAAAGGAAATCCTCCCCTCAAGGGGAGGTCCATCGCCGAAAAACGGATCGAATTTATGAAGGAATACGATTGGATCAGGACGGGGCTTATGTTCGAGCCGCGAGGTCATGATATGATGTCCGGCAGCTTTCTATTTCCCCCATCCGACCCTGAGAATGATATTGCCATTCTGTTCATCGAGACAAGTGGCTGCCTTCCCATGTGTGGTCATGGCACCATAGGCACTATCACTTTTGCCCTTGAAAAGGGTCTGATCAAACCGAAAACGGAGGGACTTCTTCAGGTTGAAGTGCCTGCGGGCAAAATTGAGATTACCTATTTAAAGGAGTCCAATAAGGTCAGGGAGGTTAGCATTACGAATGTGCCCTCATTCCTCTATCAGCGTGGAATTGAGATCATTTCTGATCATCTGGGAAAACTGGTTCTTGACATTTCTTATGGAGGTAATTTCTACGGCATCATTGAGAAGCAAGCCAATTTTAAAGGACTGGAGCATTATGAAAGCCTGGAGTTGATCATGTTCTCAAGAGAGATCAGGAAAAAGGTAAATGGGCAATTGGACATAGTTCATCCACTGGATGATCGCATCAAAGGATTGAGTCATATACTTTGGGCAGAGGCTCCGGGAGAGGGAAGATTACACCACAGAAATGCGGTGTTCTACGGGGATAAAGCCATAGATCGTTCGCCATGTGGAACCGGAACCTCGGCAAGAATGGCACAGCTGTTCGCCCGAAACGAATTGGAGCTTGGGCAGGATTTTATCCATGAAAGCATTATAGGTTCACAGTTCAGGGGAAAGATCCTCAGGGAAGAAAGCATCGCCCAGTTCAAGGGTATCCTTCCTCAGATCTCCGGTTGGGCAAGGGTGACCGGTGAGAATAAGATCACCATTGATCAGGAGGACCCTTTCTGGCAGGGTTTCCAGGTAAAATAATGTCTCAAAAGAAGGACATCATCGTTATCGGGTCAGGCATCATTGGCCTTTGCACTGCCTGGTATCTCAACAAAAGGGGATTATCGGTTGCTGTAATTGAGAAGAGCCCGGGATTGGAGGGCTGCTCACATGGAAACGCCGGGCATATTTGTCAGAGCCATACCATCCCACTTGCGAATCCCGGTGTCTTTAAGCAGTCCGTCTTTTGGCTTCTCAACAGCAAAAGTCCATTCTATATCCGCCCAAGAATGGATTCTCAACTGATCTCCTGGGGCAGGAAATTCATCAGGTCATCTTTTGACGAGAATTCTGCAAAGCGCTCATTTCTCCTGGCAAGGCTTGGTAAAAATAGCCTCATGAATTACCACGAAATGTTCAGAGAGATGGGCTTCACCGAGTTTAATTCCAATGGTATCCTGACAGTTTGCAATTCGGAAGAAGGTCTTGAGGAAGAGATCAAAGGAGCTAAAACCAACGCTGAGCTGGGAATCGGTTCTTCGATCTTCTCGGAGAGCCAAGTCAAAGATCAGGAACCGAATCTGGATCTCATATGTAAAGGCGGAGTCCTCTACCAGGATGATATTTCTGTAGATCCCTCGCGGATGATCCAAAAGATCTACGATCATCTAAGGGAATCAGGGGTTGAATTTCATTTTGGTCATGAGATCAAGGGTTTGAACCGTTCTGATGGAAAGATCAGCTCGTTAAAAACCGGCGATAGGGTATTTGAGGCTGAGCAATACCTGCTTGCAAATGGAGCCTGGGCTCCTCAGATCTGGAATTCGCTGGGATCCAAAATCTATATGCAGCCAGCCAAAGGGTATTCCCTGGAAACAGAATCGGACAAAGAGATCAATTCAGCTTCTCTGATCTTTGCGGAAAAAAAGGTGGTCATCACACCTATGGCGAACAGGCTGAGGGTAGCAGGAACCCTCGAACTTTCGGGCTTCGACGGAAAGGTGAGAAAAAACAGGGTAAGGGGTATACTTGAAGGTCTGAGGTCATTTGCCCCCGGGCTTTACTCAAAGGATTTGGAAAACCATGAGATTTGGTATGGCTACAGACCAACCAGCCCGGATGGACTACCATATATCGGCAAACATCCCAAATTCGATAATCTTCATATCAACGCAGGGCATGCAATGCTTGGCCTCGCGCTTGCTGCGGGTAGCGGTGAACTTTCTTCCAAAATTATTCTGGGCGAAGATCATGATGAGAGGGCTATGGAGCTTATTTCTCCTGACAGGTTTTAGTCGACCACTCTTTTTCGGGTCTCGAGCTTTCCTATTCCGCGACAAGCGTCGCAAAGCTTGTACTCAACTTTGGACCCATCGCACTTTCTACAGGTAATATTCCCCATTTCATGACAGGTGGTACAGGCTATATAGCGTCGCCCAAAGCTGGTTCTTAGTACCTCTATGCCTTCACCCAGGCAAGTGGGACAGACCTCATCCCCCCTTCCCCGGCATCTTGAGCAAGGGGTTTCCACTTTTCCATCTCCCCCGCATATATGGCATTCCTGCATAGATACCACAAACCCGTCGTCATCGCATTGGACGCAGTTTTCAATTTCTTTGATCTTGAGGCGCGTCTCTTCCAACAAAATATTGGTTCGGGCCACAAACTCCCCCTGGTTGTCGGTCAATTCCAGATACTTCTCCAGAAAAGATTCACTCAAGCGATAATTTTTCAGCTCAAGGAGTGTCTCCCCATAGTAATAGCAGAATTCATCGGGAATGATCACTTTAAGACTGAGGATCTTTCTGAATATCACATCGGCATCCCTGTAATTGCCTTTCTGCATACTGAGTGTTGCTTCTCCCATCAGGCGGCTGACCATGGCCGAGTCCGAATCAGCGAAAGCATGGGTATGCTGTGAGATGCCGAATTGGAAAAATCCGATCAGGGCGAAAACAATATGAAGACGCTTAATTTTTCCCAATCAATTTTTGATTTTTGGCTAAGCTAATGACAATTGGAAACCTTAAAATGTTCCCATGCCAATACGGTCCAAAAATAAACTAATCCTCGCCTCTTCATCTCCGCGAAGAGCTGAAATACTCAGAATGAGTGGAATTCCATTCGAGGTCAGAAAATATCCATTTGATGAAAACCCTCCTGATGAAAGAGCCGAAAAGATCCCGGAGCTTTTGGCCCTTCAAAAGGCCGATCAGGTTAAGGACATGAAGGAAAATGAGATCGTGATCACAGCTGACACACTTGTAATTCTTGACGGGGACATCCTGGGGAAACCAAAGAGCGAGCAACATGCCGTAGAGATGCTCTCAAGTCTTTCAGGCAGGACACATCAGGTCATTACCGGGGTTGCAATCGGTTCCAAAGAAAATCTCCAATCCTTCAGCACCACTACCAATGTAAGTTTCGATGAGATCAGCCCGGAAGAGATCAATCATTATGTTTCCGTATTCAAGCCTATGGACAAAGCAGGCTCCTATGGGATACAAGAGGGGATCGGACTAACAAGGATTCAAAAGATCGAGGGGTGTTTTTATAATGTCATGGGCCTTCCCATGCGCGACTTATACAATCAACTCAATAGTTCTTTCAATATCTGAATCTCGATTGCCGGTGAGATCTTTTCGTAAAGCACATGGTATACAAAGTTCACGATGGGAAGTTCCATTCCCTTATTTATCCCGATCTCGTAGATGCTTTTAACACCATAATACCCCTCAGCGATCTGGTTCATTTCCATCATAGCAGACCTCACAGTATAGCCCCTGCCTACCATGGCTCCAAGAGTTCTGTTCCTGGAGAATTGTGAATAAGCTGTGACCAGTATATCTCCCAGATAAGCGGAATCCAACAGGTTCCTTTCCTTTGGTTGGACAGTATTCAGGAAGTACTGAATTTCGTCTACGGCATTTGACACCAGCACAGCCTGGAAATTATCCCCAAAGTTCTGGGCATGAATGATCCCGGAAGCAATGGCTATGATGTTCTTCATCACAGCGCTGTATTCCACACCAAGAAGATCTGTAGTGGTTTTACAGGAAATAAAGAATCCATTTAAATGCTGTGCGACCTCTCCTGCCAAGTCTTCATTGGGTGA
>JANQHS010000407.1 GCA_028282565.1 Cytophagales bacterium
GGCCTGCCTTGGATTGGATATGGAAACCATTCATACGGAATTCAAGAACGATGGCATTCTGAACCAAGCCAACAATTACCTTGGATTTCTCAACATCACTATGGAAGACCTGATGAGCCATCTTTCCGGGGATCTATCGGGAATAATCCTGGAACCCAGAGAAGAGGGTGGAGATCATAGATTCTTTGTTGAGATCGGCATGAAGGATCCCGAGGTATCAGACAAGATTGTCGGCAGACTGAAGGAGCTCGGGTTGCTCCATAAAGAGGGTCAAAACTATAAGCTGATGAACAATTTCACCCTCGTGGAGAAAGAACAAAAATTGTTGTTCACCAATGATGATCTGCTCACGCGCATGACTTTTGACCCGTCTTCACAGGCTACCCTGTTTAAGAGCAAGGCGGAACAAAACTCTTTGATATTCTACCTCCATTTCCCTTCAATTCCCGACTACCTCCTGCACCAATACGGAAATCAGCTTGAAAGTTTTTCCCTCAATGTAGACGAACTTGAAAGCATAGAGATCATCCAAGGCGCCCTTGAGGATCGAAAGGCTCAGGGAACGATCAAAATTCAGTTCCTGGATCACGAAGAAAACAGCTTGTCGCAAATCGTGAACTATGTTCAGGAAATGTACAAATCCGACAATATAGGGGCCTGAGCCCGATATGTTCATTCTGGATACAATCATTCCTGACTTTTTTCCGGTCAATTCAGGTTCCGAAGTCTGGGGAAAAAAGCTGGAGTTTCAGAAGGGAAATACCTACAGGATCATCGCCCCATCGGGATCCGGAAAAACCAGTCTTGTTCATTTTCTTTTCGGCTTGAATTTCAAGTACTCCGGTCATATAAGCTATTCCGGCGTTGAATTCTCAGCATCAACCAAATCGGAGATCCCCGCATTTCGGGCAAATTCCCTTTCCTGTGTTTTTCAGGACCTTCGCCTGATCCCCTCGATCTCCCTGATCGACAATCTTCAACTCAAAACAAGCCTCAGCGATTTCGATGAACAGGAGGTTTGGGATCTGCTGAGATTTTTTGATCTGGAGGAAAAATCAAAGCGCTTGGTGAATCAGCTTAGCCAAGGCGAAAGGCAAAGGGTTTCTATCATTCGAAGCCTCTGCCAGAATTTTGAATTCCTGATCCTGGATGAACCTTTTTCCCATCTAAACGAGGACTGGATAGAGAAGTCCTGGGAGCTGATCAAGAATAAAGCAAGGCGCCAAGAAGCCGGCATATTGCTGACTTCCCTGGATGGAAATGAAAATTGGAAATTCGATACTGACCTTGGATTATGAGACTGAAGATCATCGGGAGACTGCTTTTTGGAAAAAACCTCTGGGCCTTGATCATCCTGGTGATCCTGGTCCTTTCCCTGGGAGCAAGCCTGAGCTCGGCATTTATCGGGACCTTCATTCGATATTCCAAGCTTAACGAAAGCGAGGAAGGCAAGAAAGAGCGAATCATTCTGACTAAGGAGGTCGGGATCTTCAATACCCTGCTCAATGCCCCGGTTCGTTTCAGCGATGAAGAGATTTCGCGGATCAGAGAATCCGAACATTTTGAGGATGTAGGTAAGATCATACCCTCGATGTACAGGGTGGAGGCCAGGTTGGACATCAATTTCGGACTTCGAACAAGTCTCTTTCTGGAATCGATTGAGAATGAGTATCTGGAATCAAAATTCTCCGGTTTTTCATGGTCGCCAAACGAAAAAACCATCCCCCTCATCGTGTCAAGCGAGTTTGTCGACCTCTATAATTTCGGCTTTTCTATGGCGATGGGATTTCCCCAGATCAACCCCGGAAATATCGAGAATATACCGATCGAACTGTCGTTGAGCGGAAAGAAAGGAAGAACATTTAAGGCCAAGGTTGTGGGAACAACCACAAGGGTACAATCCATACTTGTCCCTTCGGAATTCATGAACTGGGCAAACAGGGAGCTGGCGGGAAAGGAGGCGGTGGAGCCCTCAAGGCTTATAGTGACCCTCAATGAAGAAAAAGAAGGTCTCCCCGAATATCTTTTGGAAAATCGCTGGAAAGCAAACCAGGACTCGCTCGGGGTCGATAAGCTACGCGTGCTAGGAAAATGGGTGCTGATGATCATTTCAGGCTTTTGCCTGTTGTTCAGCCTGGTGGTT
>JANQHS010000416.1 GCA_028282565.1 Cytophagales bacterium
CCAAAAACCGGAGGAACATGCCTAAGCGGCATTCCGTTCCGTGTCTCACCCCAGGTATAGGTTAAAGTCGATATGATCCTTCCCCAGGAAAAGGGATGCCATTCGATTTGCCCGTATGCGCCGGCCAATTGAGCTTCGCCAAGGTTTTGCTCTGCAAATACTCGGCTCCACTCGCCATCGTAAAAGATTGAGTCCTGTCCATCGATCGTATAGGGCGCCCTGATGATCGCGTCGATCCACCAGGAATAGAAGATGTTTGCCCTTATTGCGAATGTCTCGGTAAACACCTTGTTGAATCCGATTTCGGTGCTGATCACATATTCCGGTTTCAGATCCGGATTTGGCACAACTACGTTACCCGGTTCGGAATCAAATACCTTTGCAACATCATCAAGGTTGGGGGCACGAAATCCGGTTCCAAGGTTCATGTACACATTGCTTCTGCTCTCCCATTGTTTTTTTAAGCCCACCGAACCTGAGAAGGCGCCGTTGCTCAGGCTGATCTCCCTGAATGGAAAGTTGTAAAAGGTGGTATCGTCGAATTCCGAATCCAAACCAACATAGGTAAATCGAGCCCCTGAGTTCAGGGTCAGGCCCCGAGACATTTTGAAGATATAATTGAGATAAGCCGCGGCTGAATAGTAATCGCTTCCTCCATCGGGGTACCTGGTAGAGGCCGGAGATATTTGTCCATTGATGATATTTTCGGTTTCGGCTTCTGAACTCACCCGGTTGTAGATCCCTTCGATACCATAGTTGAATTCGTGTCGGTGATTTAGTTTCTCCTGAAAATCTGCATTGAGGGATATGATATCGACGGTTTCCTTTCTTTTCCTCAGGAAGTCGCTTTGATATTTTCTATCATTTCTCGATTCGATCACCCGTTGGTAAGCAATGGTCATCCTGGACTTTTCAAAAAAACTCGCCCGGCCGAGGTTCAACCCGATCGAGCTCATGAAGAAGGTTTGGGGACCATAGTACCATTCGGCATTTACCGGCTCGTCATTTTCAATCAGGGTTAGTCGGTCGTACCTGGGAATATCCGAGCTGTTCGAATAAATAAAATTGAGATCCAAACTGTTTTTGGGAGAAAGAAGGAATTTGAATTTCTGAAGCACATTTGCCTGTCTGTACCTTGAAGGAATCTGTTGCCTTGGGTCTTCTGTCTTCACTATGCTGTCCCGATCAAAAAATCTTTGCACATAAAACTCCCGTCTTCCAAAATCCGGATCTCTTGAATCCCATTGACCTCCGGAGTACAGATCCTCGAAATCA
>JANQHS010000241.1 GCA_028282565.1 Cytophagales bacterium
CAGTATTGATACTGCTAACAATATGCTGACTGGTAGAATGGATGTGTACAAAAACGACAAGAACTTCGTGAATGGAAATTTCGCCCTTTCCCTTTGCCAAAACTGATCGAGGATTTTCTTCGAAGCCGTTTAGGACTGACTATTTGAAATCAATTGACCAACCCTTGATTCAATCCCTGCGTGTTTTATTGTGATTGCTTAGCATTGGAAGTAGTTGACTTTGAACAAACCGATTTGACATGAAAGATTATATATTCCTGGTTTTTTTGTTGGTTTTTGTTTTGTCCTTTCGGTTTTCGACCGCTTGCCATTGTTCTATATCCTATTCCTTCTGCCATACTGCTCAAAGGGCCAACGTAACCACTGTCATGGGAGAAGTGCTAAACGTAGATTCCATGAATCTCGTTTTGTTGGTTCAGAAGGTATATCAGGGACAGGAACAAAGGGATACTATTGTTATTTGGGCTGATGCCACTCCTCCTCCTCAACCTCATCCTTTATGCAATATCCCAATGTATGCTTTTGTGGAAACCGGGCAGGTCGGGCAAACTGTCATTCTAAATATTGAAAGAATAACACCTTCCAATCTGAGGAATCCCTGGGATGTTATTGGCGATTACCGAAGGCTTAAATGGTTTTGCGAAGAAAATAGCTTGGTGGTAGCCAACGATACTGTTTATTCCAATGAAAATGGCGTGAACGCTTCACATTGGATAGTTCCCTATGGCGATCCACTCTTCTTTTTGGTTAAGCAGATTCCATTTTCCCATTTTGATTCCATCTGGGATAACGGAATCATGGATTGTTCAAGCATTGTCGCAACCATGTCCGACAATGAGATTATTTCGTTACCAATTTTTTGGATTGCGCATGGCGAACTTAACATCCGAAGCATTTCAGAATCAGGGCGGTTAACCTTGTACAATACTTTGGGTGATAGATTGCTTGATATTATGGTTTCCGAAGAGAGAGAAATCAGTCTTCTCATGTTCCCTAAGGGAATAATTCTTGGAGAGTGGATAGGAGCAAATGGGTCAAGGAAGAGAGTAAAGCTGCTTAACCGTTAGAACCTTTTAGGCCTCGTTTGATTCAAGGCCATGGCACTTTAAATTTCTGATTCCGGCAATAATTAAACGCTTAGCGGCACTGATTTTTGATGAATTGGCGAATTTTGTATTTCCATCAATACATGGGAAAGAAACTTGAACCTTGATTCATTGAACATGAAAAAATTCATTGATTCTCCCATAGGGAGATTTCGCCTGGTAGCCTTTTTAGAAGGGGTTTCCTTTATCGTTTTGGTCTTTATAGGAATGCCCCTTAAGTATAGTCTTGAAAACCCCGCGGTGGTGAAAAGTTTCGGTCCGGTTCACGGGGCTCTTTTTCTCCTGTTCATTTTCATGGCCTTCAGATTGAGCTTTGAGGAAGACTGGAGTTTCAGAAAAACCACCTGGAAAGTGATGCTTGCCAGCTTGATCCCTTTTGGGACATTTATCCTTGACGCCAAGATCCTGGCAAAAATGCAGGAAGGTACATACAGGGAAATATAACCCTGTTCAAAAAACCCGCCCAACAAAAAACCCCGAAGATCTCTCCCCGGGGTCTTGATTTAATCCGTTCTTAAAACTTATGCGGTTGCCTTAGGTGCACCTGCCATGATCTCCTCATTGGCGAAGTCCGAGTATTTCTCAAAGTTGGCCACAAACTTAGATGCAAGATCGTTGGCCTTGTCATCATATGCATTCTTATCTTCCCAGGTGTTTTTTGGGTCCAGAACCTCATTTGGAACATTCGGACATTCCACGGGGATATCGAGTCCGAAGATCTCATGCTTATGATACTCAACATTGTCGAGATCTCCATTCAAAGCAGCTGTGATCATTGCCCTGGTATATTTCAGGCTCATTCTTTCACCTACACCGAAGGGTCCACCTGACCAGCCCGTATTGATCAACCAAACCTTTACATCGTTTTCTTCCATTTTCCTTCCAAGCATCTCTGCGTATTTGGTAGGATGGAGGGGAAGAAAGGGTGATCCGAAACAAGCTGAAAATGCGGTAACAGGATCCGTGATCCCTGCTTCCGTACCGGCAACCTTGGCGGTGTAACCTGAGATAAAGTGGTACATGGCCTGTCCCTTCTGTAACCTGCTGACCGGAGGCAATACCCCGAAGGCATCACAGGTCAGGAAGAAGATATTCTTTGGAACTCCACCGATTGAGGGCTCTACGGCATTGCTGATATGATCGATGGGGTAGGCGGCTCTGGTATTTTCCGTAACCGAGGAATTTTCATAATCCACGGTAGTCGTGCCCGGGGCGAATCTTGTATTTTCAACGATGGCGCCTTCTCTGATCGCGTCCCAGATCTGTGGCTCTTTTTCCCGGCTTAGGTCGATCACCTTGGCGTAGCAACCGCCTTCAAAATTGAAAATGCTGTCTTCAGTCCATCCATGCTCATCATCGCCTATCAATCCGCGGTTGGGGTCGGCGCTGAGGGTTGTTTTCCCGGTCCCGCTGAGCCCGAAGAATATGGCTGTATCTCCGGCTTCTCCAATATTAGCAGAGCAGTGCATGCTCAGAACTCCATGGTCATGTGGAAGCAGATAGTTCAATACGCTGAAGATCCCTTTTTTCATTTCTCCGGAGTAGGCTGTACCTCCGATGAGGATCATTTTCTTGCTCATGTTGAGGATGGCAAAGTTCTCCTGTCTGGTGCCATCGACTGCGGGATCAGCTTTGAATCCGGGTGCACAAATGATTGTGAAGGTTGGGTCAAAATTATCCAGATCGCCATTTTCAGGGCGAATGAACATGTTATTGCAGAACAGGTTATGCCAAGCGAGTTCATTGATCACCCTGAGTTGTAACCTGTATTTTTCATCGGCCCCTGCATAGGCATCACGAACATAGAGGGTTTTGTCTTCCAGATACTTGACCATTTTTTGGTGCAGGCCATCAAAATGCTCTTCTGATATTTTGATATTTACAGGCCCCCACCAAACGCTGTCCTTGGTTTTATCATCTTCTACCACAAAGCGATCCTTTGGAGATCTTCCTGTGAAAGTTCCTGTATCACACATGAAGGCGCCTGTATCCGTGATTACCCCTTCACCGTTTTTTACAGCCGTATCGATAAGTTCACTCGGGCTCAAATTCCAGTGAACATCCTTGGCCTGATTTATTCCGGCCTTTTCAAGTCCTATAGTCGATTTTTGTCCGTGATGGATCATAATATTAACAGCAGTTAAAAATGAAGGCGCAAAATTAAGGTTCAATCCTCATCTGGAGAAAAAAAAGACAAATATTGGAATAGGCATTCATGATAGAGGAATGACACTTAATCGGTATTCATTAAACACAATTCATTTATCATAAATAAGCGTCCGATAAGGGTATATTGGTTATTTACTCCTCTCGTTGTATTTTTTCGGCCTCAAAAAATGATACCCCATTAATCTATGACTTCTGAAACTCAGCTGAATACCGACGGTACAAGTGCGGAAAAGACTTTTTTTGGGCATCCCAGGGGCTTAGCCGTACTCTTTTTCACAGAGATGTGGGAAAGATTCTCCTATTATGGAATGCGAGGCATCCTTACCCTTTTCCTCACCAAACACTTTCTTTTTGGCGATGACAAATCCTTTCTCATGTATGGGACCTATACCTCTCTGGTGTATGCGACTCCCATATTTGGAGGAATGATCGCTGACAAGCTTTTGGGTTTCAGTCGATCTGTATATATCGGAGGCATACTGATGGCTATAGGTCAGTTTACATTGGCTGCCAGTGCCCTGACGACCAATCCTGTACTGCTCAATGTTGGCCTTGGGCTCATGATCGTAGGAAATGGCCTTTTTAAGCCAAATATTTCTTCCATTGTTGGGAATCTATACGATGATAACGATCCTAAAAAGGATTCGGGATTCACCATTTTCTACATGGGAATCAACCTTGGAGCCTTCCTTGCTCCCTTGGTCGCCGGAGTTCTGGGTGAAGTATACGGATGGCAATATGGGTTTGGAGCAGCTGGCCTTGGTATGGCCATAGGGGTGATCAGCTTCTGGATGAACCAGGATAAACTTATGGGTAAAGGATTACCACCAAACCCTGAGATCCTGGAGAAGAAATATTTCAATTTCCTGTCCACCGAAATGGCGGTTTGGGCGGGTGCCATTATTCTTGTTCCGATCATTGCGATCCTGATCAGTTTTAATGACTGGCAGCCGCTGGGAGCGTTTGAAGAGAGCATGCCTTTCCTCGGCGGTATGAGCATTATGTCGTGGATACTGGCCGTAATTGGATTAATTGTGATCGGCATCGTTATCAGTACAAGCCTGAACAGTACCAGGGAAGAGTGGCAACGCCTGCTTGTGGCCGTGGTTTTGACATTCTTCTCAATCGTCTTTTGGGCCTTTTTCGAGCAGGCGGGTTCATCCATGACCCTGTTTACGGATAGAAATATCGACAGAACACTCTTTGGGTTGACCATCCCGACCTCTACGTTCCAATCGGTCAATGCCTTCTTCATTATAGCCTTGGGAGTACCGTTTTCCGCATTGTGGATATGGTTGAGCAAAAGAAAAATGGAGCCTTCGACACCTTTGAAATTCTCTCTTGGACTTGTACAAGTGGGCTTGGGATTTGGTGTTATGGTCATTGGCGCACAAATGTTTGCCGATTCTGCGGGTCTGGTTCCGATCATTTTTATCATTCTTGCCTATTTCCTTCATACCACAGGAGAACTTTGTTTGTCCCCGGTTGGTCTGTCGATGATCACAAAGCTCTCTCCGGCAAAAATCGTCGGTTTTATGATGGGCGTCTGGTTTTTGGCCCCTTCGATCGCTCAGTATATTGGTGGTATTATTGCCGCCTTTACCTCCATTCCCGAGGGTGGCGGAGGTACAGGCGATGCCATGAGCTCACTATTGGTGTATTCGGATGTATTTTATATCATTTTCTGGTTTGCTGTAGGTTCGGGCGCCTTCCTTTTGATCCTGACTCCTTTGCTTAGAAAAATGATGCACGGAATTCATTAAGCTAAAACCGGATTTTTATAGTTTTGTAGAAACAAGTGTGTGTGAAGAATAGGCTATTTTATTTGCTTCTGTCTGCCATCATTTCTTTTTCGGCAAATGCCTCTAACCTTGCCGGAAAGTATGTCCATAATTTCTATGGTGAGATAAGCTATCTCGAATTGACCGAGGAGAACAATGAGATCCGTGGTGAATTTCACGATGAGCGTGGAAGTTACAAGATCGTTGCCCGCATCGAAGGAGAACGAGCGATCGGAACAATGGATTTCTTTGAACGGAAAAAGCATATAGAGATCTTCTACATGGGGGATATTCTTCATTTTGTCATTGTTGACTACCTCACGAACGGGCAGCCTGATTATACGCATCCCTATGAAATTCAGTTCGTAAGAGATGACGGAGCTATCATTCCCAATCAAGGAGGGGCTTTTGAGATAACAGATGAAAATCTTGTGGTGTCCTCTGGTACTGTAAACGCCCCATATCTGGGCTTTAGCTTTGATCTCCCAACTGGTTTGGAGGCTCAAAACAATGGAACCGAGATCATACTTGTTGGAGAGCATGAACCGGGTTTTGTCTTGGTGTTTCGTCATGATCATACTACCATAGACGATATGCTAGCCTTTATCAAAGATGGCTACAAGGATGAAGAACTGGATATCAAACCTACTTCTGAGGTCAAAATGATCAAGGACAGCGTTTATGCTTTTGATATCGGTGGAACCGCCGAAGGAAAAACTGCCAACGGGCATGGGGCCATTACCCTGAGCGATAATGGCCATGGAGCGATCATCTTGGCAATTGTTGAGGAGAAGAAATATCACCCCCGCCATGAAGACTATGCTGAAGTGATCGCTAAATCACTTCATTACTTTGAAGTGGAGAATCATCCGCTTGCGATGCAATGGTACCTGGATCTAAAAGCTAAAAGTTTAAAGCGGGCGTACAAGGCGGGTGAGATCCAACAGGGTGAAGGTTTGGACAATGTAAAGCAAACACCATGGATCAATCTCTGCCCTGATAATACCTATCAAATGATCGATCCTCAGCCCAATGGTGAAAAGAATTTGTCAAAGGGCAATTGGGGAGTGATCGTGCATTATGGTATTCCATATCTTGAGCTTATGAGAGATGATGGTCATCAAAGCAATTTTGCTTTAAGAGCCCTTGGCGGGAAGCTTTATCTTGAGGAAGATCGCTGGCTCGTTATGGATGGCTTCAAATGCAAGTGATCGATTACCTAAAAGGTATCCAGTTATAGGATTCCCATATTCCGAATTTTTCCCGTTCAGCCGGTAATTCAAGAAACCCATCTGTCTTCGATAGATTCACGAGATCACCCGAACCACCCCCTGGTATTGGGTGGATCAGAATCTTTCCGTTGGAGATTTTTCTTTTGCCCTGGACGAAAAATGTCATGGCCTTCCTGAATTCAAATTCTTCAGCAAGGATCGCTTTTTCAAGCTCAAACCTGCCTCCCAGTATCGACTTAAGCCAAGGCAATGTATATCGAACCAAACATAGAAAAGATGATACGGGATTACCGGGAAAGCCAAAAACGATATTCGTGCTGCTTTTGCCAAACCAGAAGGGTTTTCCGGGCCTTTGCTTGACCCCATGAAACAGTTTCTCTACTCCGAGTGACAGGAGTGTTTCAGGTACGAGATCGGCTTTTCCCTTCGAAGCTCCTCCAATGATCACCAAAATGGGAAACTCTTCCAGAATTCTCTCTAACCCATCCCTGAGCTCCTCTTTGGCATCCTTCAAGTGAAAGATCTTTGACTCAAAACCATTCCCGGATAGTGCAGCCTGCACGGTATGTGCGTTGGATATCCTGATTTGATGAGGTTTCGGTATGGCATCCACGGGGACAAGCTCATCCCCTGTGCCCAATATGGCAATCCTCGGTAGGATCAATACTTCAATTTCATTCAAGCCTACACTGGCGGCTATGCCGATTTCGGCTGGAGATAGCCTGCTTCCCCGACTAACCAGTTCCTCATCCTTTTTTGAGTCCGAGCCCATGAAATGGATATTCTGTCCTTTTGTGATTTTGCTGCTCCGAATATTGAAGGAATCTCCGGTCCTTTCAATTTCTTCATATGGGATGACGGTATCGGCAT
>JANQHS010000422.1 GCA_028282565.1 Cytophagales bacterium
TTGCCTTTCATCAACGGTTCAGGCCCAGATCTTTAGTAATAAGGAGGTCAGCAAAAAGCATCAGGACAAGATCGATAGCCTTAAGGAATCCGAATATCCGTACATCCTCCCGATATGGGGCTCCAAGGCGACAGCGGCAGGATTTTCCCTTCCTCTGTCCGCGGGTCTTGGTCTCAATTACCTATGGCAGGAGTCTTCCATCATCATCGAAAATCTGAACGTTGGGTTTAACGGGGGACAGATGTACAACCTCGATAATATTGTGCGCTTTGATGAGGCCATCAGCCGGTCGCAGGGTTTGAATGTACGACCCGATGTTTGGCTTTTTCCTTTCTTAAATGTGTACGGAATCCTGGCCGCAGTCCAAACCAGTACCGATGTAAATTTTGGAGTTTGGATACCTGATACCACCTCTTACCAGGAGTTATTCTCAGCAAGTACCACGGCTGATTTCAATGGAACCACCTTTGGATTTGGATTGACCCCGACCATCGGAATTGCCGGAGGGTTTTTAGCTGTTGACATGAATTTTACCTGGACCGATCTGGATGCCTTGTCCCAACCGGCTCAGGCCTTTGTGATCGCACCGCGGTTTGGAAAGTCCTTCAGGGTTAGCAAGAGGAGGTTGGACCGAAGCGTTGCTGTCTGGGTGGGTGCCTTCCGTTTGAACATCAGGAGCGAAACGGCAGGATCAATTCCTTTGAGTGATCTAAGCGATTTTGAAGAGGTCTTTGGCAGGATCGATGAAGGGAAGATGCGGGTTGAGGATGCCCAGGTCAGACTCGATGAATGGTGGAATGGTTTGACAGACCAGGAGCAAGCGATAAGGGAGCCGATCTATGACAAGGCCAATAACCTGCTGCAAAGGACTTACGAGGTCCTGAATGGCGCCGAAAACGCAGCTGAAAACGTTGAAAGTTCAACGGTTCAATACACTTTGGACAAACGTCAAAAGAATCTCTGGAATATGGTTGTTGGTGCGCAGTACCAGCATAACAAGCATTTTATGATCCGGGCGGAATATGGTTTCCTGGGAAGCAGGGACCAGCTTCTTGTAGGCCTTCAGTATAGATTCGGTCTCTAAACATTGAAGCCCTCTCTTTTATTGTTTGGGTTGCTTTTTCTTTTGTCCACCGAAACATACGGTCAGGATCAGGAAGCGAACGATAAGAAAGCAACAAGGAAGGCGGAAAAGGAGCGAAAGGTTCGGGAAGGAAGGACCATGTTCACGCCTTTGGCCGGACCTGCATATACTCCGGAGCTTGGCGGTGTCATCGCCGCGACGGCCATGATCTCCTATAAAACCAATCGCTTTGACAGCCTTATCCAGCGCTCTTCAAGCCCGGTTACTTTTGGAGCAAGCACCACCGGTGCGGTGTTTTTTTCCAATATCAATACCACATTCTGGCTTAGGGATAAGCTGAGGATCTACTCGGATTTCTGGGGTAAGGATATGCCGGATAACTATTGGGGTGTCGGTTATGATGATGCGACCAATGTAGAGCAGGGAGATTCAACAACAGCCTATACCAGATCCTGGTTATGGTTTAATCCGAGGTTTCTCTATCAGTTCAAGAAGTACAATTTTGTTGGCCTGAATATCGACCTGAACTACACCAGTGCCTCTGATGTGAATCCGGTTATGGAAGCAGATGAAACCTACCAGAGATATAAGGATAAGCCTTTCAACTCAGGTCTGGGTTTGATCTTTCAATATGATTCCAGGGATGTTCCTGTCAATGCCTGGGAGGGGTATTACCTAAATATGTCCTACACCCTTTTTCGTGATCTTTTCGGAAGTCAAAACAACTATGACATTTTCCTCATCGACTTCAGAACATATCAGAATATCGGCAAGCGCAAGGGAAGCACCCTGGCTTTGCAGCTAAAAACCAGGCTGGGAAGGGGAGATGTTCCCTGGGGCGATATGTCACAATTGGGTACGCCATTCGATCTTCGCGGCTATTATTGGGGACGCTACCGCGACGAATCCCTGGTGTTTGGGATCGTAGAATACAGGAGAACATTCATAAAAAGTGACGGGCAGCTGTCGAAGAGCGGAATGGTCTGGTGGGTGGGCACCGGATCTATTGGCGAAGCACCTGAAGACTTTAGAAATTGGGTTCCAAATGCAGGGATCGGCTATCGCTTCGAGGTACAACCCCGGATGAATTTGCGAATAGATATCGGAGTAGGACGGGAATCCGCGGGTTTCTACTTCAATTTCAACGAGGCCTTTTGACCAATTTTTACCGCTGATCGCGGATTTTTATCCGGGCTCGAAAGCGGCCGACTTAGCGCGCAGGTAAAAGAAAAGGGCAAAGGAGAATGATCCCCAATGCCCTCTGTTCTAAGAAAATTCCATGGTCAATGTCCCCAATCCCCTTCTATCTTCAGCGAAGGGTCATCGAACTTGATATATTCGTTAACATCAAAGGGCATGGCCTTCATGTTCTTCTCGATCATATTCTTGATCTCCTTGGTCTCAGGCCTTGCATTTGAGATTCCGGTCAGGGGAATTCCCTTGGCATTGGATTTATCTGGATACTCCATCTTCATCATTTCATGACGGATCTTCATCCTGGTAAACTGTCCTTGGGTGTGGATCAGTGGAACCAGGTGAGGGTTTTCCTCTCTGGGGTCCTGATAAAGGTCAAAAAATGACGCGGCAATTCCGGTCGCAGCTCCCGGATCATCCGATATGATATGTCTCTTATACCTTCCCTTGATAATGGCTGCCAGGGTATGTCCTTGATACACATATACATAATCCCTTCTTCCATGTGTATCTCCATTCATAAAAATGGCTGTTTGATCCACGCCGTCGATCACCCTGTCTGTTGGGATGTACTGATCAGCTCCTGCGATTCGTGCAAATGTGGTGTATAGGTCTGTCACGTGTATAATATCACCTACCAATTGTCCCGGAGCAATTGTCCCGGGCCACATGGCCATAGCCGGAGGCCGGATACCGCCTTCGGTAAAATCGCCTTTTCCGCCACGGAACATGATCTCGGTCATCGCCCATCCCGGAGGAGGATTATGGACCATTGGTCCATTATCGGCCATGATGACCACAAGGGTATTCTCTTCGATCTTCAGATCTTTTAGAGTTTGCATCATCCGGCCTATCCAGGCATCAAGTCTGGCGTAGGCATTTGGAACCTT
>JANQHS010000450.1 GCA_028282565.1 Cytophagales bacterium
AAAGTCAGAGCAAACAGTTGTAAAAACGATCAATGTTAAACCCGATGAAGCCTGGAAGGTTATCGGTGCGGTTACAGGAGTGGAGAAATGGTTAGCACCTATGATCACCAATTCAAGAGTAGAAGGAGACCAGAGGATCTGCAGCACGGAAACCGGTGAATTTACCGAAAACATCAAGGCTGTGGATCATGACAGCATGGTTTTCAGCTACGAGATCCCTCGGCAGCACCTGATGCCCATTGAGAACATCGTAGGTCAGATGAAGGTAATGCCTGCCGAAGAGGACCAGTCAACCATTCAATGGAATTGGAAATTCGATGTGGAGGAAGAAAACGAGGAAGAAGCCAAGAACAATCTGGCTATGAGCGGAGAAATGGGAATCCAGGGAATTGAAAATCTAATCCTTCAAAATTGATGCAACAAAATCCATTTCCCGGGGCAAGTGTATGCTCTGGGTTTATGGATTTTTTGGAGGCAGGTTATTTGGATCCAACCAGTTGGTGAACTCGCTCACTGCCGCTACATTGAAAAAGCCAACAACTCGATTTTCAAAGGCTCCGGTGGCTTCAAGATTGGTGGGAAGGTTTGCCAAAGGAACGGCAAAAAGTTCTCCAAACCCTCCCGGCCTGTCGATTTGCTCCTGGGCCTGAAGAAAAAAGTCGAAGGCATCGTTGGAGATCGAATGGATCTCAACCCGAATTGAGTCACCGGAGGAATAGGCGGGTAGCAAGTCACCGTTCGCATCCTCATCCTGCGGATTGATCGATTGTCTGATGGGAAGTATGAAGGTTTGCCCATCTACATTCCCTCCTGCCGAAAACGCTGCATCGTAGGCCACGTTAATCTCACTGGGTTTATTCAGGAAAGCATTGTTCTTATAGGTTTTGATCCAATAGGTATCGCCCGGACCCTCAGGGTCAACCGCAAAAAACTGAGCGATATAACCCTCGGCATTAAATCCCGGTCTTTCCTCTTCATACTTGAATTCTATGGTATCGATCTCCGGCACCCGATTCATGGTAACTGAAGAGCTGACAACCGTGTTGTTCGTCTCAACAAGCAAGGTATACTCCTGGCCAACCTGGTAAAAATCCATAGAGTTTGGAATATCCGCGCAATACATTCCGGGTTCATTCTCGATGAAAGAAATTGAAACTGAACCGGTAGAAACAGTTACGGTGGCACCGCGAACAGGTGTTAGAACATCGGCCTGGTAGTACGGCAGCGATTGCGCAAGTCTGATACATTGCGGGGCGTTGTCATTTGTCAAAAAGGCGTCTACGACCAATTGCGGAGGCGCGGTTTCCAGCTCTGGAAAAATGTCTTGTTCACAAGAAAAGAGGCCTATGGAGACCAAAAGAACAGCGATAAGTTTTATTCTCTTCTTCATGACCTAGAATTTGAAATTATAAGAAAACGCGGGCACGATGCTGCCAATAATGGCCACCTGTACACCTTTGGAGTCTATAGGCGTTCCTGCGGCAGGCCTATCAGTTCCTTGCGTGAAATAGATCGAAAATGGGTTCTGTCTTCCATAGACATTATACAACCCGAATACCCAGTAATCCTGGTTTTTTCTTGGTCTGCCCTTCTTTTCCTTTTTACCATTGAGCGTGACCGAAACATCAAGCCGATGATAGGCCGGTATTCTCAGGTTATTCCTGGTATTGTTTCCATTATGCGGGATCAGATAACCCTGGACTTCATACCTATCCGTGGGCCATGTTGAAGGTGTTCCACTGATGAAAGCAAAATTTGACGAAAGCGACCACCTTTCATTGAAGGTATAGATCGCAGTGACCTTGAAATTATGGCGTTGGTCAAAGCGGGTAGGATACCATTCGAAATTGTTGATACCTTCGGTTTTCAGCTCCGTCTTTGCCAGTGTATATGATGCCCAGCCTGTCAGTTTTCCCTTGACCTTCCGCACCAAAAACTCGAGCCCATATGCGCGCCCCTGCCCTGAAAGCAGATCTCCTTCCAGAAATTCGTTGATCAAAAGATCCGCACCGTCGATATACTCGATCTGGTTTTGTGTTTCCTTATAATAGGCTTCTACAGAGAACTCGTATTCGTTGTTCCTGAAATTTTGGAAATAGCCCAAGGCGATCTGATCGCCAACCTGCGGGGTGATGTTATTGGTTGAAGGCTGCCATACATCCAGGGGAATTGAAGCGGTTCTGTTGGAGATCAGATGAATGTACTGCGCCATTCGGTTGTAACTGGCCTTAACCGAGCTCGTTTCGCTTAACCGATATCGCAGGGCTATCCTTGGCTCAAAATAATTGTAGGAAGAAACCACCTCCCCGCTTTCGGCCTCGGTTATACCAACAACAGGTCTGCGTTTTCCGGGCTCTGCATATCCATACTCGTAAACAGAGCCTGGTCCTACATAGTAAAATGTCGACCAGCGCAATCCATATTCGGCGCTAAATCGATTACCAAACTTTTGCTTATTGCCGATATACAGGGCTCCTTCATAGGAAAACCTCTCATCAAGGCTGATGTTGGTTTCCTGATTCTGACTTACCGTCGTCGCATCGGCGGGATTGAAATCATACCTGATCAATTCCCCTCCAAATGAGATCTCATTGTTGGAATTCAGGTACCAGGAGAAATCCGGCTTTACGGTAAGTGTTCGAATTCTTGACTTCCATTGAAACTTATCGGATTCATCCTCTCCAAATTCCAGTTCATAATCATAATCCGCATAGATACCGGAAAGATTCATGAACAGGCGGTCACTCATCAGGTGATTCCACCGGAAAGTAGCAGTGGCATTGCCCCAGCTAAAGCCCTGGTTTGCGTCAAATTTGAAATTATCCCTGCCGATATAACCCGACAAGTAGATCCTGTCGCGATCTGAGAACTTATAATTGACCTTACCCGTGATATCATAAAAATTCAACGCTCCCCCTTCGGAAAGAACATCCACAAATGGACGCGCCAAAACATCGATGTACGATCTCCTTGCGGCCAGGATGAAAGAAGATTTATCCTTGACGATCGGTGCCTCCACGGCAATCCTGCTGAAAATCGTACCTACGCCTCCCTGTACGCCCAGCTTCTTGCTGTTCCCCTCCTTCATCTGGATATCAAGAATGGAGGAGATCCTTCCACCGTATCTTGCAGGAATTCCTCCTTTATAAAGTTTGAGATCCTTCACCGCATCGGGGTTAAATACAGAAAAGAAGCCCAGCATATGTGATGAATTATACACCACAGCCTCATCCAGAAGAACAAGGTTCTGCCCTACACCACCACCTCTTACATTGAAACCGGAAGCACCCTCTCCAACGGTTGATACCCCGGGAAGCGTTTTGATACTGTTCACCACATCTGCCTCTCCAAGAAAAGCAGGGATCTTTTTGATGATCCTGGAATCCATTTTCTCAACACTCATCCCAATTCTATTCACGTTCTCATCCAAGGCTTCGGAAGTGATCACAACCTCCTCAAGTTCCTGCCCCTCAAGGCCCATTTCAAAATCCAATTTCTGATTCGAAGTCAGGGAAACCTCTTTTCTCTGCGTCTGATATCCGATGTAGGAAACGATCAGGGTATAATTTCCCTCGGCAAGTGTTATCGAATAATATCCGTAAGTATTGGAGACTGCTCCATTTCCTGTGCCCTCTACGATTACCGTAGCACCGATGAGGGATTCTCCATCCTTGGCGTCCTTTAAGTAGCCGCTGATGGTGTAATTCGCTTGTGAAAAGGCTGGAAAAGAAAAAACCGAAAGAAGGAGAACGGGCAGTGTTTTCCTCAATAGATGTATCATTTGGCTGATAACCTCTTGTTTAATACTGTTTAGTTTTTATGATCAGATAATTGAACAAGGATGGATTTGAATTGTTCAGCCGGATCAAAAAAAAATCAAAGGTAAAATCTGTTTTCCAAATCGTAACGAGTGAATGCGCAATATATTTCAGCTAAGGTTTTAGCCCAGTTGCCTGGAAAAATCCTCAACATCAAATTTGATGTCATCCTCACCGACCTGATCAAAAGGGTCTTCAAGGTGACCCTGAATATTATCGAGGCTCACCAGAATGAAGCTGAACATTATGGGCATCATGTATTTCAGATTATAGTTGAATTGCTCAGCCATGTGAACGAATGTCGGGCCATAGAGAATTGGAAAAGAATAGATAAAAACCTTGCTATATGATCTCAGGGTGATCGGAGTACGATAATGCAGGATGACCTTCAACCCTTCCAACGAAACCGCCAGCTTGCTCAGATACTGACTGACCCTGGAAATTTCCCCGGAGGCAAGCCCCAAGTCGCGGAACTTCAATACGAGGTGCGACATTTCCGAAAGATCATCGAACAATCCGGATTCAAACTCGGCTCTTTTCTCGGGTGGAGATATGAACAGATCCCGGAGGTGAGAATAGGTCTCAATGATCTTGTTTTTCATTTTGCCGGGAAAATCCTCCTGTTCGGCATCTACCCAATCTCTTGATGCAAAGTAAAGCGCGAGCAGATGAGCTTTGAAATCCCCCAGATAGGCCAAAGCTCTTTCTCTTCTTTTGTAAGCGCTGCCGATGGAAAAGACTACCGGAAAGACGATGGCAATACCGATGAGCGTTAATGGAAAGTCAGCAACTAAGCCAAAATAACCACATAGCCAGGTACTCACCACGGCCAGCCCCATCACTACAAATGTCTTATAGTTGATGATCAGGAAGAGGCTTTTCAGAACTTTCATAATGGATCAAAAGGCGCCAATTTACAGAATTCGGGTTTTGACTTCCAAGAGCAATTATCAGCTTTTTTGGCAATGGCTTTTATATTTGACTAAAATAATCAGGCGTGGCACAAGGAAGAGAACACTTTAATACCCAGATCGGATTTATCCTGGCTTGCGTAGGATCGGCTGTAGGATTGGGAAATCTTTGGATGTTTCCCTGGAGATTAGGTCAATATGGTGGGGCGGCCTTTCTCATACCCTATTTACTTTTTGTATACCTTATCGGTGTAACCGGACTTATGGGTGAATATGGTCTTGGCAGGATGACAGGAAAGGGTCCCATGGGGGCTTTCGACCAGGTTTTGCGCAAGAAAGGAATGCTGTTTGGTCGCACCATGGGCTCATATCCCGTGATCATTACTTTTCTGATCACCATATTCTATTCGGTTGTGACGGCCTGGGTGGTCCGATATGTTTGGGAATCATTCTTCCCTTCCTTTCTTGAAAAGCAGGATTTCGGTGCGCATTTCAATTCTCTTTTTGAAGGTGGCCCGGCCATTCTTTGGCTTGGAGTATGCTTACTTATCGTGGCACTTATCCTTGGAAGAGGGGTTTCAAAAGGTATTGAGGGGATCAACCGCATCATGATGCCCGCGCTATTCGGGGTCTTACTGATCATGATCATCCGGTCGGCGACACTTGAAGGAGCGGGAGAAGGGTTCCGGTATCTTCTGAGTCCCGACTGGTCACAGCTGACCAAACCGATTACCTGGGCCATGGCCCTGGGTCAGGCCTTCTTCTCCGTAAGCTTGATGGGTGCGGCCATGGTGGTTTACGGAAGTTATCTGAGCAAGGACACAGATATTCCTTATTCTTCGTTCATCACGGCGAGTTTTGATACCATGGCAGCATTGGCAGCATCACTGGTCATCATCCCGGCCGTATTCGCCTTTGGCATCGATCCCGCTGCCGGACCTCCACTTGTCTTTGTGACCATGCCGGAGGTTTTCAAGAGCATGACCGGGGGGTATTTTTTCAGCATTATATTTTTTGTGGGTGTTCTCTTCGCAGCAATCTCGTCACTGATGAGCATCATGGAGGTTGTGGTTGACGGATTCATGGACCAGTTCAATACCAGTAGAAAACTCAGCGTAGGTGTGATCGCGGGCATTGCATTTGTTCTGGGCATACCCCTCGCTTTGGATATTGACAACCTGACCATCATTATTGACTTTGTGTCGATCTATCTGATGCCGATAGGTGCGGTTCTCGCGGGCCTGGTGTTTTTTGTGATCAACCCGATCAAGGAGACCAGGGATGAGATCAATGTTGGCTCAAATAATCCGGTCGGAAGATGGTGGGAACCTATAGCTCGGTATGTTTTTATAGGGGTTTCAATATTGGTGGTGATACTCCAGATGCTCTATCAGGTGGGTTAAAGCTCATTTCTAAAAACCAAAGCGCAACCCACTTGATCAGCCAGGACTCAGACAAGGTCTTCGGGAATTGTAGCTGATCAAATTTGTTCCTAGTTTTAGCCCAATCCAAAACCTGTAATAATGACCTTAAACGTCGAAGAACCCAGACTTTTTTTTCTTCCTTTTTTCTTCTTGATACTATCCTCCTGCGCATACCACATGGGAGGGTTTACCGGAAATTCAACTGATGATCTGAAAAACTCAGAACTGGTTGAAATCGGAATTGGCAAAGCGAAGGCAACGCGCATCTTCGGAATCGGAGGCCTTGGAAAAGAAGCCCTGATCTTGGAAGCAAAAAAAGACCTGTACAAAAACTATCCGTTGAGAAAAGGACAGGCCTATGCCAATATCAGTTTTGATATCCGGAATGCACTCTACTTGATCGTAACCCAATCCAAAGCCACTGTTTCGGCTGATATCATCTCATTTCCCGATCAGGAAGGGAACAAGTCAGACGGCTATCAGGAATTATTTGAACGTATGAGAAGTCTCGAAATAACCAGCGTAAATCAAATATTGCTGGGAGATACGGTCATGATCCTGAACGGCAGCCTGATGGAACCGAACAGAGTCGTTGGAATCAAAAAGAACAAACAGACCCTTGTGCTCGCGCCTTTGGCCCAACCTGTTCCCAAAACAATGAATTATCCAAAAACCGGTGTCTACCTTACCAAGGATCTGCCGACACAGAAGCAAAAGGGAATTGTCGTAGGAAAAACACTCAAGTACCGGCAGCCCGACGGACAGGTCGTGATCGGGACTATTGTTGGTTTAGGTTTTGAAGACGTTCTCATTGAGTTTGAGAATAACAGTGGGAAGTATTACAGAAAGAAACCCTATTCCGAGTTCATTTCAACTGCTGAATCCAAAAGCAACTAAACTCAACGGATAAAAGAGCGGTATCATCAAGGACCGGGTTATTCTAACAGCCTGGTCGGAAATTTTCTGCTTTCCTCTACCCTTCCTTGAGGATGGAACCGAAATGCTGGAAAATCACTGCTCTAATACGATTGAACTCATTTTCAAGCTCATCATTTCCGTAAAGATTGGTGTTCAGAAAGATCACGAAACCGGCATTGCCTGCGGTTGTGAAAAGCGTATAGGTTACAACTCCGGGATCTGCTCCGTTCATTGTCACATTATCACCCTCCTCGTTTAAGGACTACATATAGCCTTTATAGGTCGAAAATGTTCCCTCAGGGAAATTTTCGGATGTGAGCTGATTGCTCATCATTTCCCGATAGGACTCAGCACTCAACAAGGAACCTTTACCATTCAGACCCCGAATCATGTCGATCAAATAATTGCTAAAATCCGATACGGACGTAAAAAGCCCTCCGTCCGGATAAGTGATCAGCTCATAGGGTGGAATTCTCAGACCATTGGAAAGATAATGCTCAGAAAGACTTCCCTCGGGAATATCTTCTAGCCTCCAAAAGCTGTTTTCCATATCAAGTGGGCTCAAGATCTCCGCTTTTACGAATTCACCAAATGCCAGTCCCGAAACTTTTTCGACGATCAAGGCCAAAAGCGTAGCTCCCATATTGGTATAGCGATACTCGGTTCCGGGCGGTTCCTTTCCAAAATTATGTTTACCATACCAGGCGCCCTTTTCCGAATAGACATTCATTAAGAACTCTTCCATCGAGAAGACCTCATTCTCCCTGTAGATATCAAAATACTTCCGATAGTCCTTGGGAAGCTCCTTGGGTGGAAAATCTATGTCACCCTTGAAAAGGTAGCTTTTCTCGATCAGCATTTCATTTCTTCCGTCTGTAAGCCCTGAGGTATGCGTAGCCAGATGTCTGATCGTGATCTCTTCAGAGTGAAATTTCGGATGCCTGACTTCAAAAGGAAGATATTGGTTGATCGGATCGTCCAAACCTATCTTTCCCTCATCGACTAATTTCATCAATGAAACCGCAATGAATGTCTTGGTGATTGAACCGATATTGATCACTGTACTTTCGGTAAATGCAAGCCTTGCTTCAACATTGGCAAAGCCAAAACCACGCTGGTATAAGGTCTTGTCCTGATCCACCAGTGCAACGGCAAACCCCGGAATGAAAGCGCTCTCTGATAGCCGTTCAAGATCCCGACTGAGCTGGTCTTTTGCCGACTGGCCGAGCGAAAAAAAACTCAGGAAAAATCCCGAAATGAGAATTATGCTCGTTTTTATGTATCCTATCCTCATAAAGTCAGTAGTCAAATTGTCTTAGCCAAACAGATCGATGGCTTTAGTTCTTCGAACATCGCCTCTATGAATTGACAGAGGAAGATCCTAAAAGTTACAATCCAACACATGTCAGCCAAGCATGAGCCAACAGAAAACTCAAGTGTCCCGAAGGAAACGATAAAAATCCCTCTGTGATCTGACCTGCCTTTTGCCCTTGATCCGTGAATTGGATTGTGTTTTGTTGATTTTTCTTCCCTTGTGATTGTCAGCCAACTGGAGATCCAATAAATGATTGATCTGCGCCTTCAATGCAGCATCCCTCACAGGAAATCCCACCTCTATACGCTTGCTTAAATTCCTTTTCATCCAGTCTGCAGAAGCAAGAAAAAGCATGGGCCTTCCTCCATGGTAGAATTTCCAAATTCGGGCATGCTCTAAGTAGCGATCAACAATGCTGATCACCTCAATATTCTCACTCATACCTTTAATGCCCGGGATAAGGCAGCATATCCCCCTCACTATGATCTTGACCTTCACACCTGCCTTACTCGCTTCATAAAGCTTGCGGATCATTTTCTTATCCTCCAGGCTGTTCATCTTCAGGGTCATCTCAGCCTTTTTTCCTTGCTGAGCCTTTGAAATTTCAAAGTCAATAAGCCGGTTCAAGCCTTCCCGCATATTAAAGGGAGCTACCAACAAAGAGTTGAACTTGTCCGGCTCCCGTTGATCTCTCAGGAAATCAAACAGCCTTTCAAGATCCCGCCCTAGCGTATCGCTTTTTGTAAGCAGGGCATGGTCGGCATAGATGAGAGAAGTCTTCTCATTAAAATTCCCGGTTCCCAGATAAGAATACCTCCGAATGCTTCCATTTTCCTTCCTTTTGATCAGGAATACTTTGGAATGCACCTTTAAATGCTCAAAGCTGTAGATCAGTTTGGCACCTGCTTTCTCCAGTTCCTTTCCCCAATATATATTTGACTCCTCGTCGAATCTTGCCTTCACCTCGTTGAATACCAAGACTTCTTTCCCATTTTTAGCTGCGATCGCGAGTGCCTTACACACTCTTGATTCTTTGGCAACCCGATAAATGGTTATAAAGATAGACTCAACCTGCGGGTCCACCGCCGCCTCTTCCAGCAAGGAAATTACCGGGTCATATTGCTCGTACGGAAAATGGAGTAGAACGTCCTTTTGAGCAATAGTCTTGAAGAGATCCTTTGTTTCCTTTTCCGATAATTTTGACAATGGTTCCTGGGGCTCAAAACATAGCTCTTCATCATTTCCGATCGGAAAAGAAAACAGATCGTTGAAATTATGAACCGGTCCCCCGGGGATCATTTCGGCCCGGTTTAAACCCAGGCTTTTTCGCATCACCTTCACATGTGCTTTGGATATGGCACTATCATACAATAACCTCGACGGATTACCGGTTTTCCTTTTCGGAAGGCTATTGATGATCTTCCTGACCATGTCCTGGCCAGGCTCATCCTCAAGATACAATTCCGCATCCCTTGACATTTTTACCTCGTAGGAGAAACGAACCAACTCCGCGGGAAAGAGGTCGGGGAAGAAGAAACGAACCACCTCGTCAAGAATGATGATCACCCTGTTTCCATTGAATGCCGGGAGTTCTACAAACCTTTCCAGACTCAAGGAAGGAATCGGAATAAAATAATAATGCTCGTCCCTGGGTTTCTCCCGATCCGTGGCCCTTGCAAAGAAGTATAACTCCCTGTCGCGAAGAAAGGGTCCTCCCTCCTGTTCAAAAGATATCGGCTTGGATAACTCAAGGATCCGATCTTTGAAATTGCTGATCAAATAAGCTCTCTGCTCATCATTGACCTGGGTATGATTGATCAGTCGTATCCCCTGCTTCTTGAGTTCGGGCAATATTTCTTTGGTGAAGATCTTTCCAAAAAGATCCTGCTGCCTGATGACCGTGGACCTGATCTTCTTTAGGATCTTCGAAGTCTCCGCCGATCCCCCTTGCTTCTTTTCGATCCTCTCGAGCTGCTGATAAAGAGCCACTCTCACCCTGAAGAACTCGTCCAGGTTTGAGGAGTAAATTGCAAGGAATTTGATCCTTTCGAAAAGCGGATTTTGTGGATCTCCGGCCTCTTGGAGTACCCTGTGGTTGAAGGATAACCAGCTCAGTTCCCGATCAAAAAACAAAGGTTTATGAGGTTGTTGGCTCAAGCTTGCGGGCTATGGTATAAACTAATGAAGATTGTCATCCTTTTCCAAGACAGAAGTCGATAATCTGGATGGCCCAAGAGGTATCAGACTGAAACAATTATTCGTAACTTGTTTTGAATAAAAAGTTAGCACTATGAAAATAATGTTGAATCTGCTTGTGGGATGCATGCTCGTATTGACCATGAGTTGTTCTTCTTCGGATCCAGAGGAAAGAGCAAATGAAGAGATCGATAATGCCATGGAAGAATTGGATGAAGCGATGGAAGAAGTAGATGAGGCTATGGAACAGGTGGAAGAAGCAATGGAGGAAGTCGAACTGGTGCTTGAAGATGTCCCCTTAATTGTACGGGAAGCCCTGGAAACGGCCCTTTCCGAGACCCAGTCTTCAATTGACGAAGTCAGATGGGAAATGGAACGGGGTTTTTTCGAAGCCGAGTTTGAAATCGACGGGAAGGAATTGGGTATCTACTTCGACGAGCAGGGGGTAATCGTTGCCCGGGAGGAAAAAATACCCGCCTCAGAGCTACCGGAAGAGGTACTTGTAACCCTGGAGAGCGAATACCAGGATTTTGAGATCGACGAGGTGGAAAGGATTAGGTCAGAGGAAGAAGTCCTTTACGAAATAGAGTTGGAAAACAAACGTGTCGAAGCAGAAATACTGATTGACAAGAATGGAAACATCCGGGAGAAGTATGAGGAATATGCAGAGGATAAAGATTATTAACGATTAATTGAAATTGAATTAAACCCTTTCCTTTCGAAAGGGTTTTTTTGTTCATAGTTTTCGATGATGGAATCTTCTGGTCCTTTTTATCAAACCCCTGAAAGTGTTAAAGAATACTTAGAGCTATCCGAAGGAATAGATGGCAGGTCTTTGATCGAAAGGCTACACCACTTTCTTCCGGAAAATAGTTCGGTTCTTGAACTGGGGATGGGGCCCGGCAAGGATCTTGAAATTCTCAACCAATATTACGAGGCTGTAGGGTCGGATTTTTCAGAACTCTTCCTCAACAGGTTTAGAGAGATCAATCCAAATATTCCATTGATGAAGCTGGATGCCATTACCCTGGATACCGATAATCGTTTCGATGCCATATACACCAACAAGGTTCTTCATCACCTTAAACCGGATGAGATCAGAAAGTCGTTAAAAAATCAGGCCGGACTTCTGAACAGTGATGGTCTTATTTGTCATAGTTTCTGGAAAGGTAAAGGCGTTGAGGAGATCATGGGCCTCACTTTTCATCATTATGAAGCAGAAGATCTTGAAGAGCTGATCTCACCCTATTTCCAAACCCTCTCGATGGAGGAATATTCTGAAATGGGCAAAGTGGATTCTATCCTCGTCATTGCCAGGAAAAAGGCTGAGCAATAAGATGGATTCGTACTCCTTTTTTGATATCGTCAAAAAAGACCATCAGAATGGATCCACAAGGATACTGGATCAGGCGATCTGGGCAACCAGAAAAACACTTGAACAATTCAAGGAAGGCGATTACTTCGTGATCAGCATATTGGATGAACTCGAAAACCTGGAATTCCATCATCCGGACCTGATCATTCTCAGACACTTCATAAATCAGTTCAAGAACTTTCTCAAGGTTCGGGAGAACCCGGGTATAAAGGAGAGTAACCAGTGGATAGATGACTATAAAAAAGAATGGAAGGACGTCAACTCGAGAATAGCCAATAACTTTTTGGATATTGTGAAGCTCGAGCAGGCGAAGGTTTTGCTTCATAGCCATAGTGGGACGATCGTTGAGCTTGGAAAGGCCATGGATAAGCGAAAGCTTGAAGTGAAGATCTTTCAAACCACATCTGAGCCCGGAGGCGAAGGGATCTTGCAAGCTGCCGAATTGAAGAACCTGGGCCTGGATGTTGAAATTATATCGGATCATGAAATGGCTCGGGTGATCCCTGAAATAGATCTGGCTGTTTTTGGTGCTGACCAGATCTCAAAAGAGAAATGGACCAACAAGGTAGGAACAAAAAGGATCGCAGACCTCTGCCTGCAGGAATCCAAACAGGTTTGGATTCTTTGCGACAGCAGAAAAAGGGTGGAAGAGACTCAGGCCGTAGGTGATATCTTTGAAGAAACCAGCATGGCCCTGGCCACAGGAATGGTAACGGAAAATATTAAGATCTAAATGGAACCCAAAGAACTTGTTGCAACTCT
Source organism: Cytophagales bacterium (assembly GCA_028282565.1). Lineage (GTDB taxonomy): Bacteria > Bacteroidota > Bacteroidia > Cytophagales > CCMP332 > JANQHS01. The sequence goes on from JANQHS010000450.1 coordinate 12,720, forward strand.
GGATGGTAATCTCGAAGTTTTTACAGGCCTGTTAAAAGTCGGGGATCAGAGCCTTGTCACCTGGAAACAAAGTGAGGAGAAATGGTCGCTTCTCCAGATCATCTGTCATCTGGTCAATGAGGAAAAGGAGGACTTTAGGGCAAGGGTAGCCTGTACGCTTGAAACACCCGGGCAGCATCCGCCAAAAATCAATCCAGCCGCGTGGGTTGAGGATAGAAAATATGCAGATCAGGATTTTGGAGAAAAAGTAAATGAGTTTATCCAAGAAAGAAAGAGATCGGTAAAATACCTGAGAAGCCACTTGGATTCCGATTGGGACAGCTTTTATGAGCATGAGATCAAGGGTCCCCTATCGGCAAAGTTCTTTCTCAAAAACTGGGTAGTTCATGATCTGCTTCATATCAAACAGATCGTACGTTTGAAATATGATTATCTCGAGAATACCGACAACAAGCCCATAGACTATGCAGGGAAATGGACTTAGAAGGCGAGATCAAGTTCTTTAAGGGTCCGGAGAGTTTCAGATCCTGGCTTGAAAAAAATCACCAAAGCAAATCGCAACTTTGGGTTGGCTACTACAAGAAGAACTCGGGAAGAAAGAGTATTGACTGGCCTCAGTCCGTTGATCAGGCACTTTGCTTTGGATGGATCGATGGAATTCGAAAATCACTTGATGAGATCTCTTACCGGGTTAGGTTCACTCCCAGAAAGAAGGGAAGTCATTGGAGCCGGGTTAACATCAAGCGGGTTCAAGAGCTGAAAAAGCAAGGCCTGATGACCGAGTTCGGTCTCAGTATTTTTCGTGAACGCGACAAAAAAAATGAAGCCAAGGCCACCCATGAACAAAAGGAAGTCGTTCTGGATGCTTCCTATTTGAACCAATTGAAGGGCAATGAACTTGCGATGAAGAATTTCGAAAAAAGACCAGGGGGTTATCAAAAGCAATGCTTCTGGTGGATCATGAGCGCTAAAAGGGAAGAGACACGACAAAAAAGACTCGGAATATTGATTAAATCGAGCGAAAAGGATGAAATTATACCACCTTTCAGGTGGAGTAAATACAAGTAATATGAAAGTACTGATTGTGGGAGCTTCCGGGATGATCGGGTCAGCCATAGCCGAAAACCTTTCCGATATGGAAGTGATCAGGGCTGGATACAGCTCGGGAGATGTGACCGTAGATCTTGAGAACAATGATTCCATCGCTACGATGTACAAGGAGATCGGAAAGATCGATGCCGTGGTTTGCGCTTCGGGAAAAGCGGCCTTTGGTGGAGTTGACGAGATCACTGAAAAAGATGTCCGGCTCTCCATTCTCAATAAACTCGGAGGACAGATCAATCTTGTGAGGATTGGGCTTGACCATGTAAATGATGGCGGTTCATTCACCCTGACCTCGGGGGATCTTTCCACCAAACCCGATAAGACCTCTTCCCTGGTCACCGCAGCAGGGATTGGGGTCGAAGGCTTCGCTCGTGCAAGCGCAATATCGATGCCCCGGGGTATCAGGATCAATGTTATAAGCCCTTCGCTTATTCGGGAATCCGCGATCAAATTCAACCTGCCGCTGGATGGAAGCATACCTGTCGCTGAAGCTGCTGACTGGTTCAGGGAATCGCTTACCGGTGAAATGACAGGAATGGTAAGAGAGCTCAAAGGCTGGCTCTGAGAACAGGATCGAAAATAGGGTTGATATTGATCAAGTCCTCCCTAGTTTTGCAGCCTAATTTCTAAGTGAATGAACAATACCGCACTGAGATCCTGGGTGGAAATTCCGGAGAATTCGGATTTCCCAATTCAAAATCTACCCTTTGGAATTTTTAAAACAACCGGTACCGAACCAAGGCCGGGGGTTGCATTGGGCAATATGGTCATAGACCTGAGTGTTCTAGCCGAAAACTCCTTTTTTGATGTCGCCGAAATTCCGGATCCGGGGGTATTCTTTGAAAGCACCCTGAATCCCTTTATCGCCCTGGGCAGACCCGCCTGGAAAAAGGTGCGGCAAATACTTCAGGAGCTTTTTAGCGAATCATCCGAGGCGATCAAAGGAAATGCCGAATTGACAGATGCGATTCTGATACCCATGGACAACTGCGAAATGCTTCTGCCTGTTGAAATCCCGGATTACACGGATTTCTACTCAAGCCTGGAGCATGCCACCAATGTCGGGATCATGTTCAGAGGTAAGGATAATGCCCTCATGCCCAACTGGAAGCATCTTCCCGTTGGTTACCATGGCAGATCCGGATCCATAGTGGTATCCGGTACGGATTTGCACAGGCCGATGGGGCAAACCAAGGCCGATGATGCCGATGCTCCTTCCTATGGTCCTTCAAAATTGATGGACTTTGAGTTGGAAATGGGCTTTATCGTAGGTAAAGAGACGGAACTTGGAGAGGTGGTATCCACAGAAAATGCCAGGGATCACATATTCGGAATGGTGCTTTGCAATGATTGGTCGGCCAGGGATATCCAGAAATGGGAATATGTTCCGTTGGGGCCATTTCTCGGAAAGAACTTCGGAACCTCCATTTCCCCGTGGATCGTTACCCTTGAAGCCCTGGAGGAATTCAGAGTTGATGGACCTGCTCAGGATCCTAAGCCCCTATCCTATATGAAAAATCCCGCAAAAAGCACTTTTGATATTCAACTCGAAGTGCTGATACAGCCGGAAGGAAAGAACGAAAGCATTATATGTCGTTCCAATTTCAAACACCTCTATTGGAGTATCGACCAACAGCTCGCACATCAGACGGTCAATGGTTGTAATGTCAGGGTTGGGGATATGTATGCATCCGGAACAATATCCGGACCTACCGAAGATTCATACGGTTCCATGCTTGAACTGAGTTGGAGAGGTAGCAAGACCATAAAACTGCAGGATGGAGAGGAAAGGAAATTCCTCAAGGACAATGATACGGTGATTTTGAGGGGATATTGCGAAAAGGATGGTCAGAGGATCGGTTTTGGAGAGGTCAGTGGTAAGCTCTTACCTGCAAAACAATAAGTATGAAGTTCGATCCAAAAGAAGTCTCCATCCCCAAATTTCATGGGGTTCTCCTCAGCACTGTAGCACCAAGACCAATAGCCTTTGCGAGCACAGTTGACAAGGAAGGTAACGTAAACCTCAGCCCATTTTCGTTTTTCAACGCCTTCAGTGCCAATCCGCCTGTTCTTGTTTTTTCACCGGCCAGAAGAGTTCGCGACAATACCACAAAACATACGCTTGAAAACGCCAGAGAAACCGGAGAGGTAAGTATCAATATTGTCAGTTACCAGATCGCTGAGCAAATGTCACTATCCAGCTCTGAGTTCGACCGCGGGGTCAACGAATTCATAAAAAGCGGCCTTACCGAGCAGCCTTCCGAGTTAATCACCCCACCCCGTGTCAAGGAATCCCCTGCATCCTTTGAGTGCAAGGTATTGGATATCATTGAATTAGGTCAAGATGGCGGATCAGGAAACCTGATCATCTGTGAAGTTCTTCTCGCTCATATCTCCGACAATATACTTGATGACAATCAACGTGTAATACCGCAAAAGCTGGATGCGATCGGAAGGGCCGGTGGAAACTGGTATGTACGAGCAAACGGTGATGCCCTCTTCGAAATCGCAAAGCCTGTTGGAAAAGCCGGTATGGGCTATGACGGAATCCCTGAAAACATCCGGAACTCCAAAATACTAAGCGGAAATGATCTGGGTAAATTGGGAAATACACTTGAGTTGCCAGATGAGAACGATGTGATCTCCTTCCGCGAAAAAGAAGAGATCAGCGACATATTGAATCAAAATTATAATGACCGGGACAAGCTGCAGCAGGAACTGCACTTGTTGGCAAAAAGATTTCTAAGCGAGGGAAATGTCAACAACGCCTGGTTAACCCTGCTCCAATCCTAGATCTGAGCGGCCAATAGCAGATCCAGGTCCTTGAAATTCAGTTTATGCTGTTCGCATATATCTTCATCGCAATGAAGCCCGCGGAAGAGATAGGCACCCTTTCGAAACCACTTATAGGCTGATATCATCTCATTGATACCTCCCAATTTGGCGGCATTGATCAAATAGGGTGTAAGAATATTGGAAAATGCGGTGCTGGCCGTCCTGGGCACCCTTGATGGAATATT
>JANQHS010000026.1 GCA_028282565.1 Cytophagales bacterium
GCCTGGGAAATGGCATTCGACAGGGTCTCGGTGTCGATTACAGATGTGAAAACCGGTGTTCCCAGGTTATGCTTGAGTCTTCTCAAGCGATACAGTCTATTGTCAAAGACCTTGACATTTGCCCCCAGGCCTATAGCTGATCTCGCAGCAAACTCAGCAACGGTTCCCGCTCCCAGGATCACAACCTGAGTCGGGGCCACACCGGAAATACCTCCCAGGATCACCCCCATACCATTCTTTGAGCTCGCCAGGTTCTCTGCTGCGATGATCATCGAACTGTTCCCGGCGATCTCGCTCATGGCGGCTACCATAGGCTGACTACCCGCTTTATCGGTGATGTTCTCCAGCCCGATCGCCGTAACCTTCTTTTCGGAAAGCTTCAAGAAGTATTCCTTTTCAAGATTTCCCAATTGCAAAGTGGACATCAGAAATTTCCCGGGTTTGATCATCTTGATCTCTTCCATGGTCGGCGGCTGGATCTTCAAAATGATCTCTGCGCCGAAAACCTCCTTCACATCTTCGGTTATCCTTGCTCCTGCCTCAGAAAACTCATGATCTACATACTTGGAACCTTTTCCGGCATTTGACTCGATAATGATCTCATGGCCATTATTGACAAGAACGGAGATATTCTCAGGAATGAGCGGTATCCTGTTTTCTTGCCATGCTCTTTCCCTTGGAATGCCGATGATCAGCTTTTCATTTTTGGAGGCGGTTTTCAACAATGCTTCCTGGGGATGATACATGGAGCTTTCCTTAGCAAGCTCATGAAACCCCGGTTTGGATGTGCTACTCATATTTGATCAGCTCAATATCCCTTCGGTTTTCAAGTTGTGAAGGTGAAAATTCAAATTCAAAATACGGAAATTCAAGCAAAGGTTTGATGATCTCCGGCCATTCGATCAGACATAAAGCCCCGGAATCCAAATATTCCGTAAACCCGATGTACTGGATCTCCTCAATGGATTTTATTCGGAAAAGGTCGAAATGATATATGGGTCGACCTTCGCCGCCTATGTACTCGTTGACCAGGGAAAAGGTCGGACTTGAGACCGGATCTTCAACTCCCAAAAACCTACATATTTCCTTAATGAAGGTGGTTTTCCCGGCTCCCATAGTACCACTCAATAAAACCGGAGCAGAGCCGTCAAAGAGTCCTTTGTCCTCAAGGATCAACTTCTGATAATCCTCTACCCTTAAGCTCTCAAAAAGCTTCTTTTCAATATTTTCCTCCACAGATCAATTCCTACTTGGAAACCAAATTTACGTAGGGAATGATCATTTCCTCCATGGAGATACCCCCGTGCTGGAAAGTATCGGAATACATTTTCACATAATGGTTGTAGTTGTTGGGATAGGCAAAAAATTCATCATCGGAAGCAAATACATATGCCGATGAGACATTCTGCTTTGGCAATTGAAGTTCTTCGGGGTTACGGCTTACGAACAAACCCTTTTCGTCAAAACTCAGGCTTTTGCCGACCTTATACCTCAGATTCGAATTGACATTCCTGTCTCCGATGATCTTGATAGGTTTTTTAACCCTCATGGTTCCGTGATCAGTAGTGATGAACAATCGGGCATTCTTTCCGGCCAGGGCATTGATCAGATCCAATAAAGGAGAATGATCAAACCAGGACTTTGTCAGGGAAATATATGCCGCCTCATCCGGAGCCAATTGACGTATCATCTCCACATCGGTCCTGGCATGCGATAGCATGTCGACAAAATTGAACACGATGGCATTCAGATCGTTCTGAAGTAGATTGTTGACGTTATCCACCAGGGCCTTTCCCTGATTTTGATTGAATATCTTGTTGTATGAGGTTTTTATGGAGAGGTTATTTCTCTTGAGATTTTCTTCAAGGAATTTATCCTCATTCATGTTTTTTCCTTCCTCTTCCTGCTCCCCAACCCACAGGTCGGGATGAAATCTCGCCATATCCATGGGCATAAGTCCGGAAAAAAGCGCATTTCTCGCATAGGCCGTCGTTGTAGGCAAAATCGAATAGTACAAATTCTCATCCTCCACATTCCAGTTCCTTCTCACCTCCGGCTTCATGGCCAGCCATTGATCATAACGCAGGTTGTCGATCACGATAAGAAATACCGATTCCTCTTTACCAAGCAGCGGAAACACCTTTTCGGACAGTATGCGATTCGACAGCAATGGCGCCTTTTCTGAAGTGCCGGCTTTGCCTATCCAGCTTTTATATTCATCCCTGATGAACTCCGAAAACCTAGAATTGGCATCGGTCTTTTGCATATTGATGACCTCCGCCATGCTCCGGTCGATGGTTCCTTCGATCTCCGACTCCCAGAAAACAATCTTCTTATAGATCTCCGCCCAACCCATGGCATCGAGATCCTCATTATAAGCCATGGATATTTTTTGAAAATCCTGCTGATAATTCTGATTGGTTTTTTCGGTGATCAACTTCCGGTTGTCCAGGATCTTTTTCACCGAGAGCAGGATCTGCTTGGGGTTCAAAGGCTTGATCAGGTAATCCGAGATCTTGGAGCCTATGGCATCATCCATGATATACTCTTCCTCGGATTTGGTGATCATCACAACGGGAAGGTTGGGATGCCTTTCCTTGATGATCCCCAAGGCTTCCAAGCCTGTCATTCCAGGCATATTTTCATCAAGGAAAACGACATCAAAGCTCTGATGATCACAGAGTTCCACGGCTTCTTCCCCATTGTTTACGGAGTTGATCTCGTAACCCTTTTCTTCCAAAAAAATGATATGGGGTTTGAGCAATTCTATTTCATCATCCGCCCACAGAATATTATATTTTTGCATCTAAAAATTTACTTCGGCTATAATCTACTGACCTTATCAACGGCAAATTGCCATAATAATTTTGAACAAAAAAAAGATAATTAAAGATCCGGTTTACGGCTTTATCGCCATCCCTTCGGAGCTTGTTCAAATGGTCGTTGACCATCCTGTTTTCCAAAGGATGAGACAAATAAAGCAGCTTGGTTTGGCGGACCTGATCTATCCGGGGGCAACTCACTCCAGATTCAACCACGCCCTTGGCGCCATGCACCTTATGACCCTGGCATTGGATACCCTCGCCTCGAAGGGAGTGAAGATCACCCGGAAGGAATATGAGGGAGCTGTACTCGCTATACTCATGCATGATCTCGGACATGGCCCCTTTTCCCATGTTCTGGAGAAAATGATCATGCCAGGCATACCTCATGAAAAGGTATCGGAGAGGATCATATCCGAACTGAACAAGGACTTCAATGGCAGGCTCTCCACCGCCCTGGAGATCTTCAGAGGCAAACACAAGAAGAAGTTCTTAAACCAGTTGGTATCGAGCCAGCTCGACGTCGACCGCTTGGATTATCTGGCCAGAGATAGTTTTTTCTCAGGGGTCGATGAGGGTAAGATCGGCGCCGATAGGATCATCAGAATGATGAATGCTCATCAAGGCATGCTGGTGGTCGAAGAGAAGGCGCTTTATAGTCTTGAAAACTTCCTGAATGCCAGAAGATTGATGTACTGGCAGGTTTACCTTCATAAAACCACCCTCAGTGTGGAGAACATGCTGGAAAGCATTTGGACCAGGGCAAGAAAATTGCTTCCAAAGGGCAAACTTCCGGTCCATTCTTTTTCACTTTACCACTTTCTGGAACGTTCTCCTCAGGAAAAAAGGATCAGCAAAAAAGATCTTCAGGCATTTATCGCCCTTGATGATCATGATGTATGGCATGCGATCAAGGTCTGGGCAAATGTGAATGACCCCATTCTTTCAAGGCTCTGCAAGGGTATCGTTTATCGAGACCTGTTCAAAGTCATACTCTCTGAAAAACGTCCCGCGGCCAAGGAGGTAAAGAGGCTTGAAAGCTCTATTGCAAGATCATATGATCTCAACCTGAAGGACTCAAAATATTTTGTGAAAACCGGTTCGATCACCAATTCCGCCTATATCCGTGAGAAAGAGCATATCCTTGTTAAGCGAAAAGACGGAAGCATTGTCGATATCGTGGAGGCAGCGGATCTGCCCAATATCAAGGCGATGAGCAAGGAGGTCAAGAAGTCCTTTCTCTGCTATAAAAAGCTATAGTTCCCAAAACCGCGGTGAAATTTTATTGGCAGTTCAAACTCAGATAATCGATGATCTGCCCTTCCTTGGCCAGGATCACCGATCCCTCATTGAGGAATTCCACAATCGCGAAATGCCCAAAATTCACCGGGTAATCATCGAGTCTAAAGTCCTGATCGAAAAAGATCACCCTGGGCATGAGCAATTTCAGGAGCGAAGGGTTGATGGCCTGGCTTGTATCTCCCACAATGATAAATTCAATTTCACAATCCCGTATTCCGGGAATCACCTCCATTGAAGCCAGAACTTCTTCCAGGCAATAATCACATCCGGAAACGGTCAGTACAGCAACAGTCTGTCCTTGAGACAGACCCAATCCCTGCTCTACCACATAGTCCGTAAAGATTTGATCCAACTGTTTCTTTTCCTCTGTACAGGCAAGAAGCAAGGAACTACCGAGTAGGCTTAAGATCAAGCTGGGAGAAATGGATATACTCATCGGATTCGGAAGTTTTTAGCAACATCAACTTTCCTTCAAACACAAATGCCTTTTCCATGGAAAGACCCAGATGATCAGAAACCAAAAATTCTCCAAGCATATTGAATGAAGAATCAAGCACCAATATGGACCAGGAAGCCCCAAGACCTGAGTCACGGATAAATTCGTTTGACCAGTTGAAGAACCTATAGTATTCCTTCTTGACCGGATTGTAGAACAAGAAAGTGTAGAAATTGTCCTTCATCATCACATTCTTTCTCTCCGCCAGGGAAGCCCCCCAGGGGATCATCATATTCTCTTGTTGATACCTGCTTTTGGCCAAAACCCTGTAGGGATCTCCATCTCCAAGCACATACAAACATGAGTCCCTGGGAATGGAAATGACCAGTTCTCCATTCGGGCCGATCGCCGAAGAAAGGGCAAAATCCCGTTGATGATATTCGGATGCATCGGAATATGAAGATGGATACTCAAAGAGGAATTCGAAATCCGTATTCTGGTTAAGGCTATCAAGTCTTAGATAGGCAGGTGTTGTGTAGAATTCCTTTTGACCCGTAGAAGTGGAATGCCGACCAATCCTGAAATAGGTACGCTGACCGTCATTTAGATGAGTGTCGTTATAGAAATCAAAATGCGCCACCACACAATAATGCTTGGAAGGAAGCATGGTCGGCTGCCTTAAATTTGAAACCACCACCTGGCCGCTAAAATCAAAGGCCCAAACCCCAAATTCATACCCGTTACTGATCAGCAGCAAAGAGTCCTGAACGGATAATCCCAGATGTGGGCTGAGAGACAGCCCGTAATCGATGGGAACGGTATAAAATCTCTGCTCCGCAAAATGATAGATATGGAAGTCTCTGGTGGCTGAACCTATACCCAGATAGATCAGGCTATCATTGAAATTCGCCAACCTTCCGAAGGCGATCTCGTCGGTAATGCTTATAGGTATCTGGAATGAAGCAAGCTCTTCAAGCTCATAATCGAACCCTTTTGAGAGTCTTTCTTCAAAGCGATATTGAATGACTTCTTTATCCTGGCAGGATGTTAGCGCTAGGGTGAACGAACCAAGGAAGATGCATTTCAGGTAAAAAAAAGAAGGCCTGGCGAACCAGGCCTTGACCAAATAGATCAACAATACTGAATGGCTCCTCCACCACCATGGAAACACCTGTATGTCCCTACAATGCATTCCCAACCTCCGCTCAGACAAACACGACCGTACTTATCACAGCCCGAGCCATTAGCAGTACAACCATAAAGATTCGTGAAGATACAGTTCACCTCTCCATTACAGGAAACGGCATTGGTATCATTCAAAGGGACCATAAAAAAAGCAAGTCCAAAAATCAGGGAAAAGATCAACGTTTTCATAGTATAATAGTTTTTGATTCTTATTCAAGCTACAACTACTCACGGTCAAAAAAATCACTACTTATAGGGATTTTTAAAAAATACTTAAATGGGGAAGAGGAAAAAAAGAAGGCCTGGCGAACCAGGCCTTGACCAAATAGATCAACAATATGCTATGGCGCCACCACCACCATAGAAACACTTATATGTTCCTACAACGCAATCCCAACCTCCGCTCAGACAAACACGACCGTACTTATTGCAGCCAGAGCCACCAGATGTACAACCGTAAAGATTATCGAAGATACATTCCACCTCTCCATTACAGGAAACGGCATTGGTATCATTCAAAGGGACCATAAAAAAAGCAAGTCCAAAAATCACTGAAAAGATCAAGGTTTTCATAGTATAATAGTTTTTAATTCTTTCTCAAGCTACAACTCTCCGATACCAAAAAAATCACTACTAATAGGGATATTTAAAAAATACTTAAATGGGGAAGAGGAAAAAAAGAAGGTTAATTCTTGACAATTTTTCTGTACACCCTTTCTCCTTTCAACTCTGCGCCAAGGAAATACACGCCTCCGGCTAAGTGACTGATGTCCATCCTTTGCCCGGAGCTTTGAATGCGATCCCTGAGTACCTCATGTCCATTGACATCCATGAGCTTGATGATCCCGGAAAGATCCGAACCCGGGGAAGAACCCAACTCTATGATGAGGTATGAGTCGGCTGGATTCGGATAAAGACTCAATTTCAGCTCATCATGAACCTGAGCCCCGATTCCCAACACGGATTTGGAAAGTGTGACTTTGACCGTGTCCTTGCAACGATAGAAGTTCTCAATGATGAGTGTGATATCAATGCTGAATTGCAAAGAAGTATCCCAGACGGAATAGAAAGATGAAGAGTCCGAACCGAAGCCATTGCTGCCCGACCAGGTATAATGGTAAACAGAATCATGGTATTTCAGA
>JANQHS010000027.1 GCA_028282565.1 Cytophagales bacterium
CAGAATCATGGTATTTCAGACCTGCAAAGGATGTATCAATACAGGCCAAAATGCCTCCGTCATAGCTCCAGCTAAATCCGGCTCGGGGCGGAGAAAATGAACAATGATCCGGAACCCATTCATCAGCGAGGCCGTCGATTCTTGCCAGATAATAATCAGAACTATTCCCATCAAAGATCCCTCCAACCAGGATTCCATCATTCCCGTTGATGCTTACAAAATCCCGTATAAACCGTAGGTCTCCATCCACTGTAAAAGTCACTCCTCCGATCAGAGAATCTACCATTCCATAATTATTGAACTGAGTGGTATCGGAGTCAAAGCCGATATAATGATCCAAATAATAAGTGTTGTCCTCATTCATGCGGATGGTTTCACGGAAGGCATCATTTCCGGTTTCACGGCTCTCCATAAAATGATCTTGGGTGATCAAAAACACCTCATTATCATACCAGGTGCCATTCCAGGAATCCGCAGAAACCAGCAATTTGTTTTCGGGGGTGCAGGCAATGGAACCATGAGCGATATCTATGTTGCCCGGAAAGTGAGGAAATGGAGAAGAAAGGTAGATCACCTCCCCGTCGAAATTGATCCGCAATATCCTGTTTTGGGCTCCATCATCAATATACACCATCAGACTTCCATCCAGCATTTCAACTATATCCAGGGCTTCCTGTGAACCTGGCAGGGGATAAAATCTTTCCCAAAGCTGAACCCCATTGCTGTCAATTTTTTGAACCATAACATCCCAGCCTGTTGATGGTCTACTTGCAAATCCAGTTGTATAGATCGATTTGTCCGCGAGAGTTTCTGACCCTCGAGTAGTCTGGTGGAAGCCCGGATACCATTTTCGCTGATCCCACCAAAGAAACCCACCAGAGTCTATTTTGCATACAAAATCCACTTCTATTCCGGTACTATCCCAACCACTTCCAACAACATAATAACGATCTTTCTCTTTTGGGACTTCTAACATTTCAAAGAAATAACCCGTACTAAAGATGTCAGGCAAAAAAGGTTCACGATAGATCAGTGTTCCCGAGGAGTCAAACTTAATAAACTCGAGTAACCCGCCATTGTCCCTACTTCCCAATGCCACAATCTCTGTATTGGAAGTTTTTCCAGCCGCCAGAATTGCAGCATTTGGCTGCAATCCTGGCAATCTTGATTCCCATGTGATGATTTGACCACCAGCCATGAAACTAATCATGATTAATGTTATAAATATTCCGATTCTACTATTCCAGCTTCGCATTTAATACTTTACAAATCGGCCAATGAACTCCTTTTTCGAAGTAGTTAAAACTTTATAGAAATATAATCCTGAATTAAGGCATGCTATGTTCAATTTACAGACTTTTTGATCAGGAAGGTCTTGATCAGCGCTTCACCAACTTCTTGTTCAGGACCTTCCCGTTCACCACACAGCGCAAAAAATAAATTCCGGCATGAAGATGCTCAAGATCAATCTTCGATTTGGCCTGGGCGATTTCCCCTTCCAGAACAAGTGATCCGTTTGGATCGAATAGGCTCACTTTGCCATTGACCTTCTGATCATGCCTAGAACTGAATTCCAAACCGAGGATATCGTCGAAAGGATTTGGGTAAAGACTCAATTTCAGCTCATCATGAACCTGAGTCCCAATTCCCAACACGGATTTGGAAAGCGTGACTGTGACAGTGTCCTTGCAACGATAGAAGTTCTCAATGATGAGTGTGATATCAATGCTGGATTGTAAAGAAGTATCCCAGACGGAATAGAAAGATGAAGAGTCCGAACCGAAGCCATTGCTGCCCGACCAGGTATAATGGTAAACAGAATCATGGTATTTCAGA
>JANQHS010000039.1 GCA_028282565.1 Cytophagales bacterium
GATCCCCGTTCAACGCCGGTACTTTCTTCTATAAAGGGCTGATGTACCTTGAGTTGGGAGATACCGTTAAGGCCTTGAGGTTTCTGGATCTCGCTATCGAACAGGTTCCCGATGATACGGATGTCTTCAACGTGATGGCCAGCGTTTACAACTCCATGGGACAGCATGATATGGCTCTTGAATATCTGAATACCGGTCTGAGTTATGATGCCGGAAATCCATTTCTACACTATAATATGGGAGTGACTTACCTGGAACTCGACAATGTTGACACAGCAAGATATTTCTTTGCCATGTCAGCCTCAGTTGATTCCAGTTTTTATCTGGGACATTATAATCTTGGTGTGGTCAACTTTGATTTGGGAAACTATGGACTCTGCATTGATAACCTGACACGTGCTCTGGAGATCAAGGAAGGTGTCGGAAATGCTTATTACTATCTGGGCCTTTCCCTTGAACAACAAGACAGGCTTGAAGATGCGTTGGCTGCTCTTGAGAAAGGCGTTGAGCAATATCCCGAAAGAGCGGAAATAGCCGAAGCAAGAGATAGGGTGAAGAACAAAATTGAATTTGGAAATCCGCTATAGGAAATGGCAGAAATGATCAAAATAAAGCTTCCTGATGGAGCAATTAAGGAAAAGGAGTCGGGGATAACCGGAATGGAGATCGCCAGGGAGATCAGTGAGGGGCTGGCCAGAATGGCATTGGCTATTCGGGTAAACGGAGACATATGGGACCTCTCACGTCGGATTGAAAACGATGCGGATATTTCCATTTTGACCTGGAGAGATGAAGGTGGCAAAATGGCATTTTGGCATTCTTCGGCTCACCTGATGGCGGAGGCTTTGGAAGCTGAGTTTCCGGGGATAAAATTTGGTATTGGACCGCCTATCGAAAACGGGTTTTATTATGATGTTGATCTTGGCGATCAGCAGTTCTCGGATCAGGATTTCCAAAAGATCGAAAAGAAAATGCTGGAGTTGGCTAAGCAGTCTAGTGTATATGAGAGGGTTCCGGTTTCCAAAAAAGAGGCCCTCGACTATTTCACCGACAAGGGGGATGAGTACAAGCTTGAACTGATCCAGGACCTGGAAGATGGGGATATTACCTTCTATCATCAGGGGAACTTCACCGATCTTTGCAAGGGGCCTCATATTCCAAATACTTCACCGATCAAGGCCGTAAAACTCCTCAACGTTGCGGGAGCTTATTGGAGGGGCGATGAAAAAAGAAAGCAACTGACCAGGGTCTATGCCATCACCTTCCCCAAACAAAAAGAACTGACCGAGTATCTTGAAAATCTTGAAAAGGCTAAGCAAAACGATCATCGCAAACTAGGTAAGGAACTGGAGCTGTTTGCTTTTTCCGAGAAGGTCGGCCTCGGTCTTCCACTTTGGCTTCCCAAGGGGGCCAGACTCAGGGAAAAGCTCGAGCAATTCCTTAAAAAAGCACAGATCGAAGCCGGGTATGTTCCGGTAGTCACACCGCATATCGGAGGCAAAGAGCTGTTTGTGACATCGGGTCATTATGAAAAATACGGGGAGGATTCTTTTCAACCCATTCATACACCGAATGAAAATGAAGAGTTCCTGCTCAAGCCTATGAACTGCCCGTTCCATTGTGAGATATACAAGAGCAGGCCAAGATCATATAAGGATCTGCCGCTCAGGCTTGCCGAGTTTGGAACCGTGTATCGCTACGAACAACATGGTGAACTCCATGGTCTCACCAGGGTGAGGGGATTCACCCAGGATGATTCTCACCTTTTTTGCCGGCCCGATCAGGTGAATCAGGAATTCATGAAGGTGATCGACCTGGTTCTTTATGTTTTTAATTCCCTGGGATTTGATGACTTTGAAGCCCAGGTTTCGGTAAGGGATCCAAATACACCTGAGAAGTATATCGGAGAACCTGAGAACTGGGAGATCGCCGAGCGGTCAATCGTTGATGCAGCCGAAGCAAAGGGTTTGAAATACAATGTAGTCGAAGGAGAAGCCGCGTTCTACGGACCAAAACTTGATTTTATGGTCAGGGATGTGTTGAACAGGAAATGGCAGCTCGGAACCATTCAGGTTGATTATAACCTTCCGGACCGTTTTGAACTCGAATATATAGGGTCGGATAACAAACCACACAGACCTGTGATGATCCACAGGGCTCCCTTTGGATCGATGGAGCGGTTTGTGGCACTCCTCATCGAGAATTGTGGCGGGAATTTCCCATTTTGGCTTGCGCCCGAGCAGTTGATCATCCTGCCCATCTCTGAAAAGTACCATGATTATTGCGATGATTTGAAGAGTGATCTTGAACTGGCAGGGTATGAGGTGTCGGTGGACGAAAGGGATGAAAAGATCGGAAGGAAGATCAGGGATGCCGAGGTTGGCAAGATCCCATTCATGTTGATCATTGGAGAAAAGGAGAAAGAGGCCAACACGGTTTCCATCCGACAACATACTAAGGGCGATATCGGTGGAATGAGCAGGGCCGAGTTGCTGGAATTTTTGGAGCGGGAAAAGGCTCTGTCGTTAACAAAAAAATAATTTTTGGGCCCTGTCGTATCAAAAGATAAAATAACGATATTTGCGGCCTGATTTTTTTTAACCAAAAAAGGAGGAAACATCGGCAAACAGAGGTCTAGAAGGCCCATGTACGTTAGGCGGGAAGAGCCTTACAGGGTGAATGAAAAGATATTCGCTGACGAGATCAGGTTGGTGGGTGAGAATATTAAAGTTGGAGTTTACCCAACGAGTAAGGCTATAGAGATGGCCAAAGAGCAGGGACTAGACCTCGTAGAGATTTCTCCAAATGCTAAGCCTCCTGTTTGCAAGATTCTGGAGTATTCGAAATTCAAATTCGACCAGAAGAAGAAGCAGAAGGAATTAAAGTCAAAACAGCATAAGATCGTTCAGAAAGAGATCCGGTTCGGACCCAATACCGACGATCATGATTTTGATTTTAAGGTTAAGCATGCCAGAAGATTTTTGGAGGAAGGAGCGAAGGTGAAAGCCTACGTTCACTTCTACGGAAGAACGATCGTTTTTAAGGAGAGGGGAGAGTTGCTGCTGTTGAAATTCATCCAGGAACTCGAGGAAGTGGGTAAGGTGGAGCAATTACCCAAAATGGAAGGGAAGAGAATGAATATTTTGCTTGCTCCGAAAGTTTTAAAGAAAAAGTAGAAATGCCTAAGGTCAAGACAAAATCCTCGGCTAAGAAAAGGTTTAAGGTGACCGGTACCGGAAAGATTGCTCGTAAACATGCATTTAAGAGCCATATCCTGACCAAGAAAAGCAAGAAGAGGAAAAGAAAACTTACCCATAAGACATTGGTTCACACCACCAACGAGGATCAGGTGAAGCTAATGCTGGGTATGAAGTAAACTAAGTTGAACCGGGTTGTTGGCTCGAAGTGCAATATTGCCGCCAACCGCCAAAAATTAAATCAAAATGCCAAGGTCAGTAAATTCAGTAGCATCCAAGGCCAGAAGAAAGAAGGTCTTGAAGTCCGCCAAGGGATATTTTGGCAGGCGTAAAAATGTTTATACGGTTGCAAAGAATGCCGTTGAAAGAGCTCTTCAATATTCCTACAGGGACAGAAGGGTTAAGAAAAGGGAGTTTAGAAAGCTATGGATCCAGAGGATCAATGCCGGAGCAAGGCAGCATGGGCTTTCCTACTCCAAATTCATGGGACTCCTTTCCCAGGCCGGAGTTGACATCAACAGAAAGGTGCTCGCCGATATGGCCATGAATGATCCCAAAGGATTTGAAGCGCTTGTAAAACAAGTTTCGAAGTAACTGAAAGCCGGCTCTGCCGGCTTTTTTATTGGATCACAAGCTTTACCGACTCCGATTTCGTTCCGCTGAGTTTAAGAATATATAACCCTGCTTCGGGTTTGCCATTGAATTGAATCCTTTGTTCAAATTCATCTTTCCGAAGAACCCATTCTCCAATCTTCCTTCCGGTAATTGAAAATAGGGCGGCCTTTTCGAAATTATCCTGCTCACCATTTTTGATAATTATGTTCAATTCATTTGAGGAAAGAGGATTGGGAAACACGATGAAGCTCGATTCGAATGAGTAAAAGTTTGAAGTATTGAATTCACTATATGGAATGCCAGTTCGTTTAGCCAAAACGAAGGATTTTGTATTGAAGCCAGCTGAAGGAAAACTGACCAAAGTGTCAAATCCCAATTGGAATTGATTTTGAAAGGAGAGAGTTATTAAAACAGATCTTTTGCCCACAGGATGTATTTCTGCTCCAATTTCGTTTTCATCACCTTGCCTACTATTTGCTGCTAACTCAAATTCTTTACTGCCGATCAGCTTTCCATTTTCACTCAAAAGGTCAAGTTCCATTTTATAGGAGGAAGAATGAAGAGGTCCAAATGGGTAGTCTCTCTCAGATTTTCTGACTAAGGACAAAGTATAAATTCCATTATCTGGTTTATAAATGCCTCTGAGCATCTTGACACTTTCCGATTCCTGATCGATGGTTTTTATTAACTCACCGGTTTCAGACTCATAGAATATCAGAATACTGGACTGTGGGCATCCTCCCTGGGTTTTTGGCAGTGGGGTTATTTTCTGTTTTTCCAGGGTAATTGAGCTGGTGAAATCACCTCCGATAATAAGCTCCCCGGCTGTTCCGATATCAAATCCCGGAAATCTCGAAAGCCCCCCTGTTTTGAACCCTGTTTGCCACAGACTGTCACCATTTGACGCATCGAATGCATTAATCGCAAAGTGCCAATCGCTGTATCCGCAAGAAGACCACCAACTGTAGCTGGATTCATTGATAAACGAAAAGACTCTCTTTGCTTTTGAATCATAAGCCAGATTCCCCAACTGAGACCAATGGGAGAAGGAATCTATTCTTATATTTTTAGCCCAAAGCGGATGGCCAATTGAATCAAATGCGGCAATAAAACTGTATGGGGAGTATTTGTTTTCAAGGACTTCTTTTCCTAGCTCAAGGTATGATCCGAAATACCATCCGAGGAGGAAGATCTTTCCATCCTCCACAAGAATCTTTAAAGGATGAATGTCCTGACCTCTGAATTTCCGAAACCATTTTTCATGACCATCCCGATCAAATCCTGTAAGCGAGAATCCCTCCTCATTATTTATGACTCTATCTCCGATATAACTTGAATCCTGACCGTATTGCATGGCTAGAACCATACTTCCCGTCCGTGGGTCAACCCCCAATTCCGACTTGTTTTCATAACCTTTTGAGGAAATCATCTTTTCCACAAAACCGTTTGAATCAAGAATATGAATGATACCTCCCGAATAAGGGTATTCTTGCCCTGGAGATCTTTGGACCGAATCAAATTCTGAGTAGGCCATCCAAGGGTACTCGAGATCTAAGCCATCCTGGAAAACAACGATTTTACCATCTTCCCGAATGCTCGTTCTTGCTCTCTTCGTGATCTTGACGTTAAAAGAGTTGACGCGATCACTTCCGAATCCGAATATTCTGTTCCATTGGTTTTCAGGCCTGGTTTCCAGCTCTTGCCTGTGGTTTTTGGGAAAGTGATATAGTTCGTAATCCCTGCTTTCAAGTTCATGAATGAAGAATAATTCTTCATCAGTGCTTTCAAATATTCTACCATGCCCTAAACCACGAACTCCATTCAGGGCATCTCCCAAGAGAAAAGTACCCTGACTTGTTCCATCCGAGCAAAAAAGCTCCCTTCCTACAGCAGGGTGGTTGGCAACAAAATAGCTTCTCTCACCATCAGAAAAATTTGGAAATCGATCATGTTCAGAACCTGGGAGGCCAACCATACCCAGTTCTTCCAATGATGAGCTATGCCCCGGAAAAATGTCATAAAGCACCTCAATTTTTGAATTCCTGATCGTGTAGGGTTCGGCACCTTCCTTATCTAGTTCTCCTAATATGATCAGGCCGTTTTTTGATGAGTGCAAGCGAGGACGATGACCATCGGTAACCGGAGGGAATTCGCCTCTAATTCTCCTGATTTGCCTTGTTTGAAGATCAGCTTCATAAACTGAAAACTTGAACTGATAGCCCTTTACTATGGTCTCTCCAAAAAAGTAGATCTTGTCTTCGACTAAAACCGGATACTGAGAATAATTGACATAACTAGGCCCTCTTTCAATTGGATTTAGGCCGGCATCAAGTTCGAAGAAGTTGCCTGAGACCACATCGAGGATCCCGAAATCATAATATTCGCTGGCAAAGGAGTCTTGTAAGCTGACAAGGAAATATCGGTTGTCTGTTGGGTGGAAAATTCCATAATACTTTCCCGGAGGTGCAAGGTCCTCGAGAAGAAAGGATTCGACCTTTTTTGAGGGGATGTGGATCTTTACAAAATGCTGCGCGGGGGAGGTGTAGTGGAAATACAAATAATCTCCATTGGAGAAGAATCTCCAAATTCGCTCTTTGGTTTCATAGATCAATTCGGTCCCTTGCTTCGTTCCATCGGTGATGTAGAATGCCGAATCATAATAGAAAACCGAGCTAAAGGAATTCTCGGCACTGCGCTCAAACAAAGGGGTCTGGTTGGTGTCTTGTTTTGAGAAATAAAATGCCGGGACTATCCCATGATCACCTATTGAAAAAACAGCAATGGAGTCTTTTATCTCATCAAGTCCTAAGAGGTAGTCTCCGTTTTGTCCTTTCTGTACATTCCAGGTTTGAATATTTTCCTGTTCACTAATTTTCTTTCCTGTTTCCAGGGAATACAGATGAGTTTTGCTGGTGTATGAAGAAGGATATCCCAATACAAAGTATTGGCTCGAAGCCCAACAATTACTAAAGCGCCAGAAATTTCCGACAAAGCCTGTTTCAAGTACCTTTTTCGGTTGTGAGAGCCCCTGTTGGTTAGCAGCTAAAAACAAAAGAAACAATAGGGAAAACCTGCAAGTGATGGGTTTGATCATAAAAGGCTTTAATGGTAGTTTTAAGGCGTTAAACATTTTTAGGAAACCACTCATCAAAAATAAACATTCTGTCATGAACAAAACTTTTCAATTTCTTCTTGGACTGCTACTGATATCGGTGCAAGGATTTTGCCAAATCGAAATGCCGGCACCAAGCCCACTGGCAACTTTCACCAGCAAAGTAGGGCTGACTGATGTAACCATCGAATATTCACGTCCAAGCAAAAAGGGTAGAGAGATCTTTGGAACTCTGGTGCCATATGAAGAAATGTGGAGAACAGGGGCAAACGCTTCGACTAAGATCTCTTTCAGTGATGAGGTGATCATCAATGACCAAAAAATTCCCGGCGGAAAGTATGCCCTTTATACCATCCCGGGCAGGGAATTTTGGGTGGTTATCCTTCATAAGAACCTGACGTATTGGGGAACTGGTGGTGAAGATTACAAGGCTGAAGAGGATGAGATCAGGTTCAAGGTGTCCTCAAAGGAAACCGGAACCCCTATTGAAACGCTCACCATGAGTTTGGACAACAATAAGATGGATCAGGCGGATTTTGTTTTAGCCTGGGACAACGTTATGATTAATTTCACCATTCAATCACCTGTTGACGAGAAGGTGGTGGCTTCAATTGACAAAACGCTAAACCCGGGTGGTTCTGCCTACTACAGCGCGGGTAGGTATTACCTGGAAAGCGGCAAGGATTACAAATTGGCAAGGCTTTATCTTGAGACTGCTTGCCAGAAGTATGAGAAGGAAGAAAGAAAACCCTATTGGGCCTATTATAGATTGGCTCTTGCTCAAAAGGAACTCGGTGATAAGAAAGGCGCCAAGGCTTCCTCCGAAAAGAGTATGGCTTATGCCAAGGAGCAAGGTGCTAAGGGCTATATTACCATGAATGAAGACTTGATGAAAGAACTCTAAGATCCTTTTTGTCTTCAATTAAAAAGCCTCTTTTGATAAGAGGCTTTTTTTTTATTTCTTGATTTCTTGAGTCAGAAGTTTAAAGTCTATAAGTCATCTGCGGGAAGCGGAAAGACCTACCAGCTTTCAAAGCGATACGTTCTGCTCGCCCTGGCGTCTCCGGCGTCGGGCGGGGATAGAAACCCTGATTATTACCGGCATATTCTCGCCCTGACCTTTACCAAGGCAGCCGCCGAAGAAATGAAGCTGCGGATATTAAAATTCTTGAAAGATCTGGGTGAGCTTAGGTCAGTAAAACCCGAAGATCTGGACTCTGGCACGCTTGAGCTATACGGGCAGATCGTCAATGAGCTTAAGGATGAATATCCTGAACTCAACCTCTCTTCCAGTGAGATCGGCAACAGAGCTTATTTGACCTGGAAGAGAATTGTTCACCATTATTCGGAGTTCTCGGTTCAAACCATTGATTCGTTTGTCAATGCGGTTTCCAGGTCTTTTT
>JANQHS010000040.1 GCA_028282565.1 Cytophagales bacterium
GAGACCGCCAAGGAGTTTGGCCTGACCATCAACGAATATGCAGATGAAAGGATGCATATCGTTTACTCCACCAAGGGAGCTGCGAGGTACTTGAAAAAAAGCTATTTCTTCCTTCAAAACTGGGTGCTCTCCTGCCAGAGCTATCAGATGGGTCTTGGAGGAACACAGAGAAGTTCGGACAAGAAGTTATTTGGTCAGGATGAAATGAAGATCGACCAAAAGACCTATTGGTATGTCATGAAGTTCCTGGCCCATGTCGTGGCCTTCAGGCCCTACCTGGAAAGGAAATCCGGACAGACGAGACTACTTGGTCTATACAAGGCCAAGCCTCATGAGCCAATCGACAATGTACTTGTGAACAATGATATCGACCAAGAGCGGTTCGAAGAATTAAACGTATGGCTCAGAAAGGGCACAAAGAATCCCTTTTACAAACCTTATCTGATGGTCGTCCCCAAAAAGCAGCAGGTCTTTGTACGAAAAGAAACCAAGAAGGAAACCGTCACCATAGAGACCGAATTTGTTGAGCCTACGGAATTCAAAAAGATCCAGACCGATCTGCCCTATGATCCCAGCACCAGGGTGATCTTCGTGATCAATGGAAAAAGGGCAATTCTTGCTGAGGCCGGAGACTCCAAGATCACCCTTGCGATCAGGGGAGGTATTTCCAAGGATAATCTTGTAGAATACAATGACCTTCGCATGAGGCAGGAAGTGGTACCGGGTTCGGCCTATTATCTTGAAAAAAAGAGCAGGAAAAGTCCCGTTGCATATCATGTTTACAGACCCGAAGAAAGCCTTTGGGAGATCTCCCAAACCTATGCTATGAGACTGAAGGATCTGAAAAAGAAAAACCATTTGAATGAGGGTCAAATGCCGCTCCCCGGTCAGGTTCTATGGCTGAAGAAGAAAAGACCAAAAGGCACTCAACCAGCGATCATGGAGATCAAGATCGAAGAACCCGAAGAGGTCGTGACTATGATCGAAGAAAAACCCGTCGAACTTGACACAGGGCTAATCGCCAGAGATAGCGCCGAAAACCCTCAGACCGAAACCGTGAAAGAGGTTTTGGAATCAAATGAGGAAAAAGAGCAGATCGAGGTTGAAGAGCTGAAAAAAACACTGGATCATACGGTGAAGAAAGGCGAGACACTTTATTCCATTTCAAGAACCTATGGATGCAGCGTTGAGGAGATCATGAAAGCCAATCAGCTGAACGGCACGGCCCTGTCCATCGGGCAGGTGATCAAGATACCGGTCAATTAGGCGGAATTTCCAGAAATACGGGATCCTCCTTTTTCTGAACAATAAACAAACCTTGACTATTTGTGGCCGCATGGTTGATCTTGAATGGTTTGATGCTCTTGAAATCCTGATCCAGAATATCCCAATCATGATCCCGCTGAACCAGGAAGGAAGGACCTTCAACGGGAATGATCTGTTCATAAACAGAAGAGAGCTTTTGGTTTCCTTCAAGATCAAATAATCCCTGCTTTCCGCTTTTGATGGCGATCAGCCATTGGCCCGCGGGTCCCAGATCGATATGATCCAACTCCGGGGGGAGAATGATCCCATCACCACGCTTAAAAAGGCCAACTTTCTCATCCTTACGGATCTGCCAGAGTCCATTGCCCAGATAGGCCACCAGATCATATCTTGGTTGCAATAGGATCTTTTCGTTCTTATCAAATAGGCCCCAGCGCCCCTTGAGTTTGAACGGATAAAGCCCCTCGACCGGTGGTTTCACATCTTCGTACTGTGTTGAGATCACCAATGCTCCATTCTGGCCCAGGAATCCTTTGTTATTGTGGATCTCCACAGGTATGAGGCCCTCGATTCCCACACCGATAGAATCATATTCATGACTTGGGTCTATCCAGTAAGATCTGGTTGTAAGGTCGAAAACCCCCCATCCCTTCCTGCTATGAATCGTGACCAATCCACGACCGTAGATGGCAGATACCCATTTGGCCGGTTCCCGGAAATAGGGTTCCAGGGATCTGTCCAGAAGTTGTTGGCCCCTTGGCAGCAATAGCGTAAAAGCACTGTCTCCGTTTTTATACAGGGTTCTTCCCGCTAGTGTCAGATCCTCAGCGGAATCCAGAAATTGCAACCTGAGTTTCCGGGTATCCTCAAACGCAATGGTGTTCTCATCCACAACCCGGAAATAATTGGTCGTCGGAGGTATAATGATCTTCCCATCGGAGGAGATCAAACCCTTCTTTCCCTTTTTCACCACATAGATCATCCCTTCGCTCATGCTGAGGATCCTGGAATAAGCCGAATCGGAGATCACTCCCTTGCTTAGATGATAAAGCACATACCCCGAATCGCTTCTGATCGAGCATAGGTTTTTATCAAACCACGTGACCTCCGAACCAAGATCCCTGAGGAAGTTGAGCTCTTGATCATAATGACTCCATATAAGCGAATCGTTTTGGACCAGTACGTTGTCCGGCAGGCCGGCAAGATCGGTATAAGGAATACAGGTGGTGGATCCACCCGGAAAGGCATCACAAACATAATTGCGAGCCCTCTCTCTCTTAAGCCAAAAAGGAGGATCTCGTGAGATCTCCCATCCCGCCTTTGCTGTTCCCAACTCTATAAAGTTTGTATCGAAATAAGTTTGGCTTTGGGCCTGTTTCCACACAAGATCACCGTTCGACCTGAAATAGCTGGTATCGGGTTGCCCCTGATGTATGGTTTTCAGATCCCTGTTCAAAACCTGCCATTCGCTTTTGGGTGTCATCCGGATCTTGCTGATATAGGGCAGGTAGGTCACCTTTCTGTATTGCAATCCGGAAAGCTGTTTTCCATCTCTGTCGACTACACCCCAACCGTCCGCAGCTCTGGCAGCGAAGATCTGCTCGTTCAAAGAGGCCACTTCCAAAAAAGGGCCGGCCACAATTTTTTCGCTTTGGGGATCTAAAACGCTGATCTCATCTTCATTTTTTGAGATCCCTACAAGCCCGCATTGGAGGGTAAATACCTGCTGAAAAACCTCTTCGGTCTGCATTTGGGCTTTTGCGATATCGATGAAGGTCCAGCCGCTCTTTTCTTCGCTAAAAACAGGAGCAAACCCTCCGGCGAAATGATCCAGGCTATCGAAGGGCTTGGACTTCCCTCCTCTTCCCAATGTTTTTAAATACCATTTTCCATCCTTGATCACACCGATCTTGTTTTCAGATGGCGCAAAGAAATTTCTTCCGGAAAGCCTCCTCGCATTGGCTACGGAAAGCCATTGTTTGTTGGCATTATAAAAAGGATCATCCGACCAGCCAACATATTGGTATTCGGCTTTTACAACCAAATTCCCCTTCCGGTCGATCAAACCCCAGTTTCCATACATCTGTATCCTCGCATAACCGTCTTGAAACGGGTAAGCCTTATGGTATTTTGGTGTGATCATGAAGGAACCGGAGGAATTGGCATATCCATAGGTCCCGTCCGAATACCTTTTGGGATAAAGCTCCTGATCGGCCTGAGCCCGCCCGGCTGTACAAGCGCCGAGAAGTACGAAAATTATAGTCCAGACCTTCACCATTTCCCCTTTTGAAAACCGACGTGAAAAAAAAATTAAGAGCGGATCGCAATTACAGGATCGAGCCTTGCGGCGAGTGCGGCAGGTACGATCCCGGAAAGAACCCCGACGACGGAAGACACACCTAATCCCAGAACGACATTTTTAAAGCTCAAACTTAAGCCAAGAGCACCGGTAGGCAAATAGGTGATAGCATATACGAGGATCAAACCGGCAATACCTCCGATCAGGCTCAAAAACAATGCTTCGAAAAGAAACTCAAAAAGAATAAAGAAATTTTTGGCGCCGAGAGACTTCTGGATCCCGATCAGGCTTGTTCTCTCCTTCACCGATACAAACATGATGTTCGCAATTCCAAAACCTCCAACCAGGATGGAAAAACTTCCAATGATCCATCCCCCTACCCCAACAACATCAAAAACAGCCGTAACCATATTGGCCAGCATTTCGGGCCTGTTCATGGCAAAGCTGTCCTTGTCTTTGGGTTTTTGACCACGGATTGATCTTAACATACCCCTGGCCTCGGATTCCAATTGTATCAATCCAACATCTTCCTCATAGCCTTTCATCGCAATCCTGGGCTGAATGCCCATCTTCCTTCCCAATTGGTATATGCCGGTAAACGCCCTGAACGGGATGTACACATTGTCGTCATTGCTTGGGGCATCCAAGAGGTTTTCACCCTGCTTTTCCAAAACACCCAGGACCACAAATTTTCTTCCCTTGATCTTGATCTCTTTTCCCAAGGCCGAGGTATTGACAAAAAGCCCTTCGGCTACATTGGACCCGATCAAAACCACATTCCTGCCGTTTTCCACCTCAAACTCCGTAAAATACCTGCCCTCTTCCAGTCTCATATCGGAAACCAGGTTATGCTCATAGGAAACACCCAACACGGTTTTATCATCAAGGCTGTTGTTTTTGTATTTCATCACAGCGCCGCTGATGGCGAAGATCGATACCGCACTGGCGTTTTGCAGGTTGGCGTTCAGGCGCCGGTATTCACTGTAATTGACATATGGTCTTTTCAAATAATCCCACCAGGGATCTCCCGGTTTAAAATCATAGGGCCATTTTTCTATGTAAATCACCTTATCCCCCAGGAAGGCAAGACTTTCCTTGATGCTTTTTTCAAGGCTATCCACCACGGTAAAAACCCCGATGATGGCAAAGATCCCAATGGTTACACCGAGCAGAGAGAGTATGGTCCTGAGAATATTTGATCTTAATGCCTGCAGGGCAAAAAGGAAACTTTCACCTAATAATCTGACAAAAAGAACCATTGAGAATATTCCTCCAAGTGAGCTTGAAGTAAAATTATTATTTCGGCCCCTATTTTATAAATTTGCGCCCTAAAATTTTCCCCGCCTATGGCAATGAAGTTATCCGAATTTCGGTTCGATTTACCCAAGAAACTGGTCGCACAACACCCCACCCCTGAGAGAGACGGCGCAAAAATGATGGTTATTGACAGGGAGACAGGAGACATGGAACACAAAGAATTCCGCGATCTGATCAATTATTTTGACGATGGAGATGTGATGATCGTCAACGACACCAAGGTTTTCCCAGCCAGGCTGTATGGAAACAAAGAAAAAACGGGTGCCAGAATTGAGGTCTTCCTTCTAAGAGAACTGAACCAAGATGCCAGACTATGGGATGTATTGGTTGACCCCGCCAGAAAGATCAGGGTTGGGAACAAGCTTTATTTCGGAGAAGGAGAACTGGTAGCGGAGGTCATCGACAATACCACTTCCAGGGGCAGGACAATCAGGTTCCTGTTTGACGGAGGACCCAAGGACTTCTACCAAATGATCAATCGCCTTGGTCAGACCCCTCTGCCCAAATACATCGACCGTGAAGCAGAGGAAGATGACAAGGATCGCTTTCAAACCATCTTTGCCAAGAATACAGGTGCCGTTGCAGCACCTTCGGCCGGTTTGCACTTCACCCCGCAAATGGTCAAAAGGCTTGAGCTGAAAGGTATTCAACTGGATCCCATCACCATGCATGTGGGACTCGGAAGTTTCAGGGAGGTCGACGTTGAGGACCTGACAAAGCATAAAATGGACTCTGAGAACTTTGAGGTGCCCAGAGATACCTGTGAAGTGGTGAACAAGGCTTTAGAAGACAAGAAGAGGATCTGTGCGATCGGGACGACAACGATGAGAGCAATTGAGTCCGCCGTGTCTGCCAACAACAAGCTTAAGGAAAACAAGGGTTGGACCGATAAATTCATCTTCCCGCCTTATGACTTTAAGATCGCCAACGCCCTGTTATGCAATTTCCATGGTCCCGAATCCACACTATACATGCTTGCCTGTGCTTTTGGCGGATACCAGAATATTACCAAGGCTTATAAGGTGGCCATCAAGCAGAAATACAGATTTCTGACTTATGGTGATTGCATGCTGATCATCTAAGACCATAAAAGCGGATTTCTCAAAATACGGGATCATCACTTCAGCCGGGCTGGGAACCCGGATGGGTGAAGAAATACCCAAACAACTCATCGAGCTCAGGGGGAAACCCCTCATCATCCATACGGTTGGCAAATTCCTGGAATTCTCCTGGAACAGACTGTTGATCTCCGTACCGGAATTGTGGAAGGATCAAACCCGGGAGATCATCAAAAGCTATTACCCAAATGCTCCTATCGAGTTTGTGATCGGGGGTGATACAAGGAGTCGATCGATCTTCAATTGCCTCCATGTTTTGGAGGATGAGGATCTTGAGGGTGTCGTCAGCATACATGACGGGGTCCGCCCCATGGTCAGCAAATCCCTGATCGCCAATTCCCTGAAGGAAGCGAGCAAATACGGTTCTGCGATCCCCGTGGTAAACCCTGTTGATACTGTAAGGACAGGAGAAATGAATGATTCCAGCTTATTTGACAGAGATCGGGTCTACCTAGTTCAAACGCCACAGTCTTTTGTGTTGGGGAAGATCATTCAGGCTTATAAAAATGGTGATATCCAGGGTTTCACCGATGATGCCGGCGTTTACGAAAAAGAATTCGGAGAGATACATCTGATCGAAGGGGAGGAAAAAAATATCAAGATCACCAAACCATCGGATCTTGTGCTGGCGAAGTTCTTATTGGGCAATTGACTTTTGCTCCATCTTTTCCCGGCAGGATGAGATGAATTTCTCCGTCAGATCATCCTGAACCGCCTCATTATCGCTTAGGAAAATTCCTTTACCCCTGAATCCGCGGAGGTATTCAACCTCATGGGTTACGAGGATAATCGCCTTGTCCTCTTCTTCATAAAACCTTCGGATCGTGTCGAATACGAATTTCCTGTTATGCAGATCAAGATTAAGGGTCGGCTCGTCCAGGATAATGATGGGAGCATCCTGGGCGATGATCTGGGCCAGCCAGGCCAGTTGTCTTTCTCCACCGGAGATCTTGTCCAGATATTGATCCTCAAACCCCCGGAGGCCGCATCGCTCGATCGCCACATCGATCCTCTCGCGATCTTCAGGCCGCTCTTTGGAGAAAAAATGCCGATATCTGATCCTGCCGAAGCCTACAAGCTCCTTGACGGTCATGTTGATTCCCAGATTTAGCTTTTGCGGCAAATAGGACACCAGACCGGATAGCTCCGAAATATCGATCGTGTTCAGGGGGCGCCCGAGGTAGGAAATGCTACCCGAGTAGGAAATGTCCCTGTTCAGGGCTTTTAGCAGCGAGGATTTACCGGAACCATTTCTCCCAAGTACCCCTAAAAATCCGGGGCGGTCCAGTTTGAAACTCAGATTATCCAGTACTTTTTTTGATCCGTAACGGACCTGAAGATCTGCAACCGCTAAGGCAGGATCAGCCAAGGATCAATATTCGTCCTCGTTAAAGAAAAAATCGTCTTTCGTGGGGTAATCGGGCCAGATCTCCTCAATGCTTTCAAAGGGTTGCCCGTCATCCTCAAGCTCCTGAAGATTTTCAACGACCTCCATAGGCGCACCGGAACGGATCGAAAAATCGATCAGCTCGTCTTTAGTTGCCGGCCAGGGTGCATCCTCTAGATAGGAAGCAAGCTCAAGGGTCCAATACATAACTTATGAATTAAATAAAATCGGCCGCAAAAATAATTTTTTCGCGATGCGATACAACAATATAGATCAGTTTTTGAGCGAAATTTTTGATTTAGCTCATTTCTATCTCGTTGAGGAGATTTTCACGGATCCTAATTCTGAATTTTTGATTCTTGACCTTGGTCAAAAGCGTCTTTTCATCCGGGCTACCCGGGCTTGAAGAAGCCAGATCAAGGTTTTCCTGAAGAAGCTTCGCATCGGATTTCGCCTTGCGGATCAGATCCCTCATGATGGAGATCTGCAGGATCTTCTTTTCGGAATCAGCCTTACCGGCAAAATCAGGGAACTTTTTCAACAGATTGATCTCCAGGGTCTTCTTTTCGAAGATCGAGGCGATGATCTCTCTGAACTTATTGTAAATGGTCTTGATCTCGGGGGCCATGGACCTTCCGGAGCTCAGCCATTTTTCCTGCAATAGCTTCGCGGCGTCTACGGCGGAATTCAATTCCATATCCTTGAGCCCCATGGCCTGGTTCAGGAGTTCCTCTTTCAGTTTCAGCATCTCCGGGGCGAATGGCTCCGACCTCTGCTGTCCATAACCACCACCCTGTCTCGGACCTCTTGGTGCCTGCCCTCTTCTCTTCCTCTGGATGGAAACATCCTTGATCCTTTTCTCCAGTTTTCTCTGCAGTGCGAGATTAACCCTTTCAGGCAAGGGAGGCAGGCTTTTCCATTCTTTGGAGATCTCCTGCAATGACTCATGGAAACGGTCATCATTCCTTAAGGATCTCAGGGTGCCGACCTTTCCGATGAGCTTATGATAAAAGATGGTGACCTTCTTGAGTTCTTCCTTTTGCTTGGCCTGGTATTCTTTTTTTCTGGCGAAGAACTTGTCCAGCAGTTCGCTGTACTGCTTCTCCATATTATCCTTCTCCTCATCGGTAACCGAGCCAGTCCTGAGCCACTTATTCTTGTTCTCCTTGACTTCCTCTACGGTTTCGATCAGCTTCTCTTCAGGGCAATCGATGATCTTCTTCAATTCCTCCAGGAAAGTCTTCTTGAGTTCCAGGTTTCTGACCCGGTTCTCGTTGATCGACTTATCCAGATCGAATTTCAGAACTTCGATCTTGGCTACGAGACCTTCAAAGTCTCCCAGACCATTATAGGTCATCAGTTTACCCTTTAAATGGACAAGCTTCATCAGGTATGAACCCTTGTTCGTAGCATTGCCGATCGATTCTTCCAACTCCGTGATCTTGGATTCGAAGTTTTTGAATCTCTCTTCAAAATATTCCAGACTTTTTTCGGGGCTCTCTCTTACAACCCCTATTTCCATTTCAGGTTGGTCAAGGAAGGCATTGCGATAGACCTTATCGTCCTTCACATAACCAAATTGGTTTTCAGCAGTTTTATCTACAGACATTGTGAACTTAATTTAAGTACAAATGACCCTTAAGGATTTCTCCTCTCAATACGGTGACTCAGCATCAAAACTAATCAATGATACTGAATAAGAATCTATTTTAAAGTTACTTTGACAAAACGAAATATGGGAAAAATAATTCCAATTCCAGGTAAAAAACCGTTGATCGGTGAGAATTGTTTTCTGGCGGAAAATGCATTGATCATCGGAGAGGTAAGGACAGGCAATGACTG
>JANQHS010000052.1 GCA_028282565.1 Cytophagales bacterium
ATGATCTGGTGTATGATCCCTCTTTTTTTTCCGTCGCTGAGTTCTTCGAACAAACGATTCAATTCCTCATCCTGGGATAGGAGGACATTTAAGACCTCCGGTATCTCCACTCCAAGCGGATTCGGATCCAGAAGCAATTTGAACGCTACCTGATCCCCAGGTGCTATACCTGCCCTCTCCATGTTTTTCATGGACAGGATCAGGAAGAAATTTCCATCCCCAAGGTGGTTCAGCCCGCATTGGAATTCAACCTCGTTGGGTAGCCGGCAGATCAACCTCGTCTTTGCTTTTTTCTCGAATTGTTCTACGATCTTGGATTGGACTACCAAATATGCGTAGCCACCCTTTCTGGGCTCAAGCTTTCCGATCTTTTCCCTTCCCTCGAAAAGGATCATTTTCTTTCCAGCATCTCCCGGTCCCAGTCAAGGGTATTGCAGGCCGCATCATAAGTGCTTTGCAGGAATTCCATCAGCGTCTTGTCAGGGTCTTCGGATTGGATCAGGTCCTCGTATTTCAACATGAATTCGCCCATCTCCTCACTGAAAAAAGCTTCTGCCGGTTTTACAGGCTGCTTGCTGAAATCCTCGGGGCTCGGATAGGAATAGGCATAGAAGATCGGAACCGGAAAATCCGCCGATCCCGGCCAAAGCCCGGCGCTGCTCACCTCCTGGGAGTAGGCCTCCTGCATAACTTCCAATGGCATATTGGGCATACCTCCCGGGTGCAGCGGGGCGGAACGACCGGAGAACCTGGTCACGGCCAGATCGAATGCACCCCAGAACAGGTGAACCGGGCTTGCTTTGCCCACGAAATTGCTCCTGAACTCATTGAAGATCTCATTGGCCTTGCTGAATGCTTTCCAAAGCGTTTGGGCAGCTTCGGGATCGTATGATCTGTTGTCGGTGTTTTCTTGGAATGGAATCGCCGGGTCTACTTCATTCGGACTTGCATGGATCTTCACATTGATGCCCAATTGCTCCAGCATCTCGAAGATCCTCTTATAGAACTCGGCCACCGTCATGGGCTCCAGATCCATACTCAAGGAATCGGTATTGGAGCATTGAATATGAAGCTGATGTTTTTTGAAATCAAAATCGATCTGGAAGGTTCTGCCCTGGTAGGGAATGCTTTGGGTTGAATAACCGGTTGGACTGATGTAGAGCGAAGTATGCCAGGAATGGTTCTGCCAGGGCATAGTCCTGAGCCTGATCTTGCCCACGATCTGTATCCATTGGTGAAGGGTCTCGATAGTGTCCTTTATATTGTTGAAGTTCAGTTCCGGCCAGGCTTGTTCTCTGTTCATGGTTTTGGATTTTGAATGATCAATGCTTAAACCAACAAAATTGTTCAATCCTTTGGAATTTGCGCCTCCCGTTGATCTATGACTCAGCGAAATTCTTTTGTCAAACTCTTCAGATATTCAGTCGAAGAGTGGATATCACCTTTTTGATCCTGCTTTCGGCGACCCCAACTCCCGTTGCGGTTCTTTCAAATTTTGCGAAAGCCTCTTTGACTTCCTCAATGATCTCCCGGGGCTTTTTGATGCTTTGCCTCTCCGCCACCTCCATGAGGTCCTTCATGTTGATTTCCGTCCTTTTGCCGTTGATGGTCATCTGATGTACATAGGTCCACTCTCCCGTGGGATTATAGCTCCAGGTCATGTCATAGGCGGGGGAAAGCTCCCATTGGCCGTCCTGATCCATCAGGAAGGAGATGTTCTTGGTATGATCGTCCTGGTTCCTGCCGATCACATTGAAGACCATTCTTCTGAAGAACTCGTCCATTTCGGGGTAGGAGATGCCCAATGCCCGCATTTCTTCAAATGCATCCTCATAGGAATAGGCTCCGGCCATATTGAAATCAAAATGGGAGAGGGCACAAAGTGTTTGCATGTGGATCTTC
>JANQHS010000057.1 GCA_028282565.1 Cytophagales bacterium
TATTATTGGCTTTGGAACATTCCCCTGGGATTTTACCGGGGCGAATGATGTGGAAGACGGAGTGGTTGTTGTTCATGATGTTGTCGGTGACGAGGGTACCGCTGCCTCAAACGCACCCTATCATCTTGGTAGAACACTCACGCATGAAGTTGGCCACAATCTGGGTATGCTTCATACCTTTCAGGATGGTTGCCAGGGCGGTTCACCGGCTAACTGCGGGCCAGCCGTGGGCTCTCCTCCTCCGATTACAGGAACATGGCCCGGAGCAGGAGACAGAGTATGTGATACCGACCCAGTAGCTTCTGCAAACTATGGTTGTCCCGGTACCTACCCGTCATCCTGTGGAAGTCAGGACCCAATGGATAACTACATGGACTATTCGGATGATGTATGCTACTCAGCCTTCACACAAGGCCAAAAGGAGAGGATTGACTGGCATGTGGAAAAATACAGATTGAATCTTGTCAGCTCTACAAATAACTCAGGGACAGGAATCAACGGATGTTTTGATCATTGTATTTCGGCTTCCTCCGATTCCACCTCAATCCAGATCACCAACGTGTCCTATTCAAGTGTCAACAACTCTTCCGGAGCTGCTTGTGCCACTTACTCAAGTTATATTGGTTTGAGCGCAGAGGTGACAAGGGACAGCATGTTTGATATATCCGTGACCACAGCACCATGCGCATCGACTTCCGGAGCTCATCGTGTAAGCGCCTATTTTGATTGGAATCAGGATTCTGATTTTGATGATGCCGGAGAGGAAGTGGTAGTTAAGGCCCATGGTTCGGGTGTGGGAACTTTCGTCGCATCGGTTCATGTACCTGCCAATGCTGATCTTGGAACCACCCTCCTAAGGGTTGTTTGTACCGAGGATACGGCCATCAGTGGCTGTGGAATTTATCCCGTTGGTGAAACAGAGGATTACGCAATTATCGTGAATAACAACCCTCCAACGATCATCGACTTCTACCCAAAAAGCGGAGTTCCCGGAAATGCTGTTACGATAGTAGGAACCAGATTCGAACAAACCCAGGAGATCAGATTCAACGGTGTTCCTGCTCCGGGATTTAATGTGGTATCCAGTGACACCGTCACCGTAACTGTACCGGCTGCCTCTAATGGGCCTATTACACTGACAACCAACTCGGGCAACGATGTGAGCGATTCTAATTACATATTCCTGATCATTCCGCCCAGTATCTCATTCTTTACTCCGGATAGCGGATTGGTAGGAGCTACGATTCAGATCGTCACAGCGAATGCAGTGGGATATACAGGTATTCTGT
This sequence comes from Cytophagales bacterium, assembly GCA_028282565.1. GTDB lineage: Bacteria > Bacteroidota > Bacteroidia > Cytophagales > CCMP332 > JANQHS01. Next base: position 1,290 of record JANQHS010000057.1, read on the forward strand.
TTAACGGAACAGCTTCAACCAACACCAGTACATTGGGAGCAACCATATTCGCCGATGTGCCTCCGGGTGCGACTACCGGGCCGATCACGCTGCTTCACCCCAATGGTAACCCGGTAACTCCGAACAACTTCAAGGTCTTGCAGCCCCTACCGACGATACAGATTCAAAGTGCTCCTGGTAATATTTGTGAAGGAGAAAGCAGTACACTCACATTCAATATGACGGGAACCGGTCCCTATTATATTGAGTACACGGATGGCACCAACACCGTAGCTCTCCCAAACATCAACAGTGGCTATCAAACAACGGTCACATTGAACACAACGACCACCTTTGAGGTCACAACACTGATTGATCAATACCATACGGTGAACAGCCCGGGTGCGACAAAAACCATCAATGTCAATAACCCTCCCATTGCAGGATTCACTCATTCGGCAAATGGTCTGGATGTCACATTCACGAATACTTCTTCCGGAGCCTTGAACTATGAATGGGATTTTGGTGATGGAAGTGGCGGAAATGGCGTAAATCCCCTTCATTCATACGCGTCCGCAGGAACTTACAATGTGAGCCTGATCGCGGAAACCAACAACGGTTGCCTTGACACCGCTTTTGATGATATTACTGTCAATGTTATTTCAACAAGTATTTCGTCGAGCCTTGAGGGCGGAGATTTCAGCGTTTTTCCAAACCCCGTAAATGATCAGTTGAATTATGAGTTGGAGTTGACGGAAACCGGAAAAGCAAACCTTCAGATCATCTCGGTCGATGGAAAGGTGATTGCAGATCAGATGATTTTCATCGATGGAAACCATGCAGAAGGCCATCTGGATATGAACGGAATGGCTGCCGGAACCTATATCCTGAAGCTAACCACTCCTTCAGGCCAGCAGTTGGTCAACAAGATCCAGAAAAAGTAGGTCAAAGATTTCCAAAAAAAAGAAAAGCGGCTTCGGCCGCTTTTTTTGTGCTCGGAAACCGAAAGTATCTATTCCTCTTCCTGGTTTTTATTGGCTTCGGGTTTCATTTGGGGGAAGAACAACACATCCTGGATGGAACTCTGATCGGTCATGATCATGGCCAAACGATCGATGCCCACTCCTAAGCCAGCCGTAGGAGGCATGCCGTACTCAAGGGATCTGAGAAAGTCCTCATCAAGTGTCATGGCTTCTTCATCTCCCCTTTTCCCCAAGGCCACCTGCTCTTCAAATCTGGCCCTCTGATCCAATGGATCGTTCAGCTCGGAGAAGGCATTGCAAAGTTCCTTCCCATTGACGATCACTTCAAATCGCTCAACAAGACCTTCCTTGTCCCTATGCCTTTTTGCAAGCGGAGACATCTCTATAGGATAGTCCGTTATGAAAGTCGGCTGTATTAGTTCAGCTTCTACTCGTTCTCCGAAGATCTCATCGATGAGCTTTCCCCTTCCCATGGAATCATCTACCTCCACCTGCATTTTTTTGGCTTCAGCTCTTAGTTGATCCTCATCCATGTCGGAAATATCTATCCCGGTGTACTTCTCAATAGATTCGTACATGGTCATTCTTGTCCAGGGGGTCTGAAAATCGATCTCATGATCTCCGACCTTGACCTTGGCATCACCATGAAGCTCGTTGGCAACTCTCTCGATCATGGATTCGGTCAGCTCCATCATCCATGTATAGTCTTTATAAGCCACATATAGCTCTACTTGGGTGAATTCAGGGTTATGAAACCTTGACATTCCCTCATTTCTAAAATCCTTTGCGAATTCAAAAACCCCATCATAGCCCCCAACGATCAGCCTTTTGAGATAAAGCTCATTGGCGATCCTCAGATAAAGGTCCATATCCAGGGTATTGTGATGAGTCTTGAACGGTTTAGCCGCAGCACCACCATACAGGGGTTGAAGGACAGGGGTTTCGACCTCCAGATATCCCTTGTCCAAAAGGAAATTTCGAATCGCCTGGATCATTATGGACCTCTTCTTAAACACGTCTCTTACCTCCGGATTGACAACAAGATCCACATAACGCTGTCTGTACCGTTGTTCCGAATCGGAAAAGGAATCATGTTCTTTGATCTCACCCGACTCATCTTTGGACTGCTTCACAATAGGCAGGGGTTTAAGCGATTTGGAAAGCAGTCTCAATTCCGTTACATGAATAGAGATTTCTCCTACCTGGGTCGTGAACACATAGCCCCTGATCCCGATCAGATCCCCTATATCCATTAGCTTTTTGAAGACCGTGTTGTACATGGTCTTATCCTCATCGGGACAGATCTCGTCCCTGTTGACATATAATTGAATTCTGCCTTTTGAGTCCTGAAGTTCTGCAAAGGAGGCCTTTCCCATGATCCTCCTTGACATAAGCCTCCCCGCTATGGAAATATCCTTGTAATCGGTTTTTCTCTTGGGGTAGTTTTCGAGGATATCTTCGGTATCAGCATTGATCTTGAATTCTTCAGATGGGTATGGATTGATTCCCAGCTCTTCCAGTTTTTTTAAGGCTTCCCGCCTTACCAATTCCTGCTCGCTTAACATTCAAAAAAATTTTGGCAAAAATATTAATCAAGAAGCATCTGACCCATTTGGTATAGCCTATTGCAACTTTTTCCTCCTTTTTCTTTCCGCACGGATGAGTTCAAGCTCCCTACTGCCTTGACCGGCCACCGATCTGTTTTCCTCAGCTCTTCGAACCAGATAGGGCATCACATACTTGATCGGGCCATATGGAAGATACTTCGCTACATTGTATCCTTCCCTTGCGAGATTAAATGAAATGTTATCACTCATGCCGTAGAGCTGGGAGAAAAACACCCGCTCATCATGCTTCTTTAGAGAGTGCTTATTCATTCCCTCGACAAGGATCCTGCAGCTTTCTTCATTATGGGTACCCGCACAAAGGCTGATCCGCTGTTTGTTGTTCAGGCAAAAGATCATCCCCTTATTATAGAGTTCGTCCGTTGCAGCCTTGTCGGGATTGATGGGGTCCTCATAACCCATCTCCTCAGCCCTTTCCCTTTCCTTTTCCATATATGCTCCCCTGACGAGTTTGGCTCCGAGGAAAATTCTCATCTCAGTTCCTTTGTTGAAGTCCTTCTTCATTCGGTCCAGGGAGTCTTTGCGATACATCTGGTAGGTATTCCAAACAATAGCGGATTTTTTGTTGAACTCAATGGCATTTTCCATAACCAATTCATCGATCACATCCTGGATCCAGGTTTCTTCGGAATCGATGAAGATGCGAACACCATTGTCATGGGCTGTTTTGCAAAGCGAGTTGACCCTTTCCCTGATCTT
>JANQHS010000065.1 GCA_028282565.1 Cytophagales bacterium
ATACAACCATCCAAAATGATCGAGATCCTTGACAAAAGCCTGAGCGTGAACTTTGGGAAAAGAGCCGGTCATGTTTTTGGAGTGTTTTCCAATATCGACAAAACCGGATCTGAAGTTAAGGGAAAAGGAGTTTTTGCCTTTGCGGATGTCAACCCCTTTCTGCCATTGCTGTTCTTTTCCAGAAAAGGATTCACATCCCTTTGGAACCATGGCATAGTAAGGTACGATCTGGAGGACCTGAAAAAATGGTCTAGGGATTACTGGTCGGAATTCCTGAGTCCCTTGGAGCAATACTCTCTGGACTTCTTCATCGAACTAGGGAAGATCGGCAATATGATCCCGGATAAGCTAATCCGGAGAAAGAGGAGAAAGGGAAATCTTGAATTCTCATTTGCAGCTTAAGAGGAAATGATGGAATTAAGACAAATCAAGGATCTGTTTATCTTCCTTTCCGGATTCTCTATGCTGGTGGTAGTCTACTTTTTGCAAAGGCCGGGGTTGAATATCCAGATATTCTTTCTGCAACCCCTGGCCATTTCAGTACTATCGGCAGCCTGCTACACCCTGCTGATCGCCAGGGATTACTTCCTTGAAGATGACGTGGCGGGCCTAGGCGAAGACTATCGAGTAAAAGAATATCCAGAATAACGAAGCTGGGACATAACTCGCTGAAACGAGCGACAAAGCTTGTTTCAATGTTCGGTCATATTTGAGCCTGATCCCAACAGCCAAAAGGTACATGTAGAATACCTGGGCAAGGCTCAGCCACTCAGCCAGGTTGATCATCATCGCCGATGATTCCTCGACATCGATCAGACTCATCATGGAAAGAGGCTGGAAAGCGTTGAATTCTTCCATTCCGTATTGCGGCGAAAAAATGCCGAAGTACAGGATCTTAAAAAAGTCGGGAATAAAGAATGCCAGCTGTGCAACCATGGCTAGCTTGAAAAGGAATCGGTAGCCTATTCTGTAGCCAAAACCAAAGGATCCCAGCCACAATACCAGGCCCACGACAGAAAATTTCATCAGATAATAAAAGGGGATGCTGAAATAGCCAAGGCCTATCTTAATGCTCCACATTAGTGACATCATTGCCGATGCCTGTGGATCTCCGATACCGGAAATGTCAACGAAAAAGTCCGCCCTGTAACCCAGCAGATCTTCCTGAAGAAAAATTGTTCCGGCCTTCAGCAAACATAAAAGAAGGAAAAACAGGTAGGGGTTGAAGTTCCTGTTGTCCAGGATCCATTTCTCAAATCCATTATGGCTCTGTTGCTTTTTTTGTTTGGGAAAACCGCTTGCTGAACTCATAAATCGCGTAAATATAAACCGGGATATACTCCACCGTCAATATCCAGGGATTTTCCTTAACCGGAGCATGGGTATAGGCTTCATAGCTCAAAATGATCGTAAAGGACCAGATCAGCGGAAAATAAAAATTGCTTGCCATACCGAGGAAGATCAGGGGAATTGCGTACCAAGGATGCACAGTGGTGGAAAAGGCCATGTATATGGAATAGATCATTAGCATCCCGGTAAGGAGGTCTTGAAAATTGTTGGAATCACGGTATTTCCAAGCAATGCCGAGGATAATCAATGCGCTGAGGATAGCGTTGATCGAACCGATTGTTGCGATGTTGTTATATCCTGAGATCAAAAAACCAAGTGCTCTTTCCAGATAATACAGGCTCGCGTTGAATTCAAAGCTGTGGAAGTAGAGATCCAGGGATTCCAGGAAATTCCCAAAT
>JANQHS010000072.1 GCA_028282565.1 Cytophagales bacterium
TTTTCCGTTGGCTCAGGTACAAAAAGAATTGATCCCCTTTCTTAAATTTATGGAAATTGGTTGGAGAAAGGTCTTCAACCCCCAAACCATAAATTACCCATGAAGATCAAAAAGGTCCTGGTGGCCAACCGTGGTGAGATCGCTATCAGGGTTTTTCGAGCCTGCGTCGAGTTGAACCTTCGCACAGTCGGTGTTTTTACGTATGAGGACAGGTACAGCCTTCACCGCTACAAAGCGGATGAAAGCTATCAGGTCGGTGCAAATGATGAACCCTTAAAGCCTTACCTGGATATGGATGCCATCATCCATATCGCCAAAACCAAAAAGGTTGACGCTATTCATCCGGGTTATGGTTTCCTCTCGGAGAATGCCGAATTCGCCCGCAAGTGCAGGGAAAATGACATCATCTTCATCGGTCCCGATCCGGAGATCATGGAGACATTGGGAGATAAGATATCGGCCAAAAAAGTCGCGAAGGCCTCGGGTGTCCCCATCATTGAAAGCAGCAGGAAGAAGCTTGCGTCAATGAAGATCGCTATAGAGGAAGCCGAGCGGATCGGGTACCCGATAATGCTCAAAGCGGCAGCAGGAGGCGGAGGACGCGGCATGCGAGTCCTAAGAAGCAAAGAAGATCTTGAAAGGGTTTTTGAAGGGGCAAAAAGGGAAGCTAAGAACGCCTTTGGAGACGATACGGTTTTCCTGGAAAAATATGTTGAGAACCCAAAGCATATAGAGATCCAGATCGCCGGGGACAGGCATGGAAACATCGTTCATCTCTTTGAGCGGGATTGCTCTGTCCAGCGACGTTACCAGAAGGTGGTTGAAATGGCCCCTTCCCTTGGTGTTCCGGAATGGGTAAGGCAAAAACTCTTCGAGCATGCTCTGGCCATCGCCAGAAGTGTTGATTATAACAATGTTGGAACCGTTGAATTTCTGGTCGACAAGCAGAACAATATTTACTTCATAGAGGTCAATCCAAGGATCCAGGTCGAACATACAGTCACTGAAATGGTCACGGGGGTGGACCTGATCAAAACACAGTTATTCATTGCCGGCGGATATCGATTGAAGGATAAGCAGATCAAGATCCCTGATCAGCAAAGTATCCAGGTCAGGGGTTATGCCATTCAATGTCGGATCACGACCGAAGATCCCGAAAACGATTTTCAACCGGATTACGGAACGATCACGACCTACAGAAGCTCCGGTGGGCTTGGAATAAGGCTGGATGCCGGAAGCCTTTATCTGGGCGTGACCATTAGTCCTTTTTTCGACTCTATGCTTGTGAAGGTCAGCGCTCATGGTCGCACCATGGATGGTGCATGCCGTAAAATGGACAGAGCCCTGAGGGAATTCAGGATCCGCGGGGTTAAAACCAATATTCCTTTTTTGCTGAATCTCATCAATCATAAGACGTTTCAAAGGGGAAAGACAACGGTCAGTTTCATCGAAAAACATCCCAAGCTTTTCCAACTGAACCAGCAGCTTGACCGTGGAACCAAGGCTGTGAAATTTATCGGCGATGTGGTGGTCAATGGCAACCCGGATGTGAAATTCATCGATGAATCCAAAATCCTGCAGGAACCCAAGATCCCCCCTTTCGACGTTTATGCGGATCACCCTCAAGGAACCAAGGACCTTTTGACCAAACTCGGTCCGAAAAAGTTCTGCGAATGGCTGAAGAAGGAAAAGAAGATCCAGTATACGGATACCACCTTCAGGGATGCTCACCAGAGTTTGCTTGCAACAAGAGTGCGCAGCATAGATATGCTTGCTGTTGCCGAAGCTTATTCCAAGGAACATCCACAGACTTTCAGCATGGAGGTCTGGGGAGGAGCCACCTTCGATGTATGTCTGCGGTTTCTCTATGAAGATCCCTGGAAGCGCCTGGCTGATATCCGAAAAGCTGTTCCGAATATTTTGCTTCAGATGTTGCTGCGTGGAAGCAATGCAGTCGGATATACCGCCTACCCGGATAATCTGATCGAGAGTTTTGTTGAAAAGGCTTGGGAGACAGGGATCGACCTCTTCCGGATCTTTGATTCACTGAATTGGATGAAGGCCATGGAACCCAGCATAGGCTTTGTTCGCAAGAAAACCAAGGGTCTGGCTGAGGTAAGTTTATGCTATACCGGTGATATACTCGACCCCAAGAGGACCAAGTATGATCTCAACTATTACCTCAGGCTTGCTAAGGACATCGAAAATGCCGGTGCTCATATCCTGGCGATCAAGGACATGGCCGGCCTCCTTAAACCGCATGCGGCCAAAGAATTGATCTCAGGCTTGAAGAGCACGGTGAAGATCCCCGTTCACCTTCACACCCATGACACCTCTTCGCTCCAACCGGCTACCTATCTGATGGCCATTGAAGCAGGTGTGGATGTCGTAGATGTCGCACTTGGTGGTTTGAGCGGCCTCACCTCGCAACCCAACTTCAACTCTGTGGTGGAGATGATGAAGTTTCACAAGCGCGAGAACGAATTTGACATTGAGAGCCTGAATCGTTTTAGCAATTATTGGGAGGTCATGCGCGAACATTATTATCCCTTTGAAAGTGGGTTAAAGGCAGGGACCGCTGAGGTCTTTAAGCATGAGATCCCTGGAGGACAGTACAGCAACCTTCGGCCCCAGGCCATCGCGCTTGGATTGGGTGATAAGTTTGAAGAGATCAAGGAAAGATACCGGGAGGTTAATGACCTGTTTGGTGATGTTGTAAAGGTCACTCCCAGTTCGAAGGTCGTAGGTGACATGGCACAATACCTGGTCAGCAATGGACTAACGGTGCAGGATGTCCTCGAAAAAGGAGATAGCATCAGCTTCCCCGAATCTGTCCAGGCCTTCTTCAAAGGAGATCTGGGGCAGCCGACTGGTGGATTCCCAAAAAAGGTCCAGAAGATCGTATTGAAAGATGTTAAACCATACAAGAATCGTCCGAACGCCCACCTGAAGCCGGTGGATTTCCATCAGGAGTTCGAGGACTTTTTGAGAATGTTCCAAAAAGGATTCCCAAGAGACCTGGTGATAACCGATTTCTTGAGTTGGAAGCTATATCCCAAGGTTTGGGAAAACTACTATCGGGTTTACTCTGAGTATGACGATGTCTCCAAGATCCCTACCAAGAACTTCTTTTACGGCTTAAAGCCCCATGAGGAAACGGTTTTTGAAATAGCTCCCGGCAAGGTCCTGATCGTCAAATTGCTCAGCATTGGTCTTCCGAATACCGATGGAATGAGGACGGTTTTCTTCAAGGTCAATGGCCAGACCCGAAATGTAGAGATCGAGGATAAAAGCCTTGCCGTGGAGAAAGTCGAGAACATCAAGGCCGATCCCGGGGATGAAAAGCAGATTGGCGCCCCGCTACAGGGATTGCTTAGCAGAATTCTGGTTAAACCCGGTCAGAGGATCAAGAAGAACGATCCCCTCTTCGTTATTGAAGCCATGAAAATGGAAACCACGCTGGCCGCTCCTGAAAACGGCCAGGTGGAATCACTTCAATTGAAGGAAGGTTCGATGGTCAACTCCGATGACCTGATCCTCGTGTTCAGATAGTCAAGCTACTCTTTCAGAGTGATCTTGACCCTGTCCAGGTTGCCGGTAAAGGCATAGGGACTTCCCTCGTAGGCCTTGTCTACCTGTGTACCGGTATCCATTCCTACGTCAAATGTCTCGGCAAGAGAATAGGTACTTCGATGCATGGCAGGCATATCCACTTCTCCCTGCTTTTCCCCGTTGACAAAGATCTCTCCGGTACCCGATACAGGTCCACTGCTTATGAAATTGAATTTCAGGTCGGTTGAACCGCTTGGAAGCGGATCGGAGACCATATGATAATGTTCTCCATCCAGATAGTTATAATCAAAATGGAGCTTGCCATCCATAATGTACATGGTATACCCTCCGGTCATTCCCCCGCATGCTACAATTACCCCTTCTTCGTTTCCATCAAGATCTATTGTGGTTTCTATCATATGAGATCTGCCTTTAACAGGCGCCGAGGCCTTTTCAGCGATGCGCACCGCTCCTGGGGCGAAATAGGTGAACTCCTTCTGATCACCGAAAAGTATATTGCTGACCGAAGCAAGCCTATGGACCATGTCGTCATAAAGAGGGTAGACATTATTGGCCCAGGCTTCTTCTTCGAAGATCTCGATCAGTTCCTGAAGCTTTTCCGGATTCTCCTCTGCCAGGTCATTGCTCTCAGAGAAATCTTCCTCCACATTATACAACTCCCATACATCCTCTTCAAAGGGAAGGGTCACATTGATATCCCAGGGCATTCTGTTGGCATGCAGGCATACGGCCTTCCAGCCATCTACCCATATCGCTCTGTTGCCGAACATCTCATAGTACTGCCTCTTTTTTGCATTTGGGGCTTCGGGATCATCAAAACTGTAATTCATGGGAACCCCGGTAAAGTCCATCTGCTCGATGCCATGGTAATACTGAGGCTTTTCAATTCCGGCAGCTTCCATGATGGTGGGAGCGATATCGCTGATATGGTGATACTGTGATCTGACCTCACCTTTGGACTTGATGCCATTGGGCCAATGAACAACCATGTGGTCATGTTGCCCGCCACGATGTTCGGATTGCTTAAAGTATTTGAATGGCGTGTTTCCGGCCATAGCCCATCCTGCATGATAATGAGGATATGTATCCCATTGACCCCAGCGTTCATAATTTCTCATGTTGGCTTCAAAGGAGGTTTGAAGTCCATTCAAAACATAGGTCTCATTGAAGGTGCCGGCCAAGCCCCCTTCCCCACTCGCTCCATTGTCGGCCGTGACGAATATCAGCGTGTTGTCGAGTTCTCCTATTCTTTCCAATGTTTTTACCACCCTACCGATCTGAAAATCCACATGTTCCATTTGAGCTGCAAAAACCTCCATTTGGCGCGCATAGAGTTTCCTTTCTTCCGCAGGGAGGGATTCCCATGCCGGGATCTCCTCGATCCTTGGGGATAGTTCTGTGTTTTCCGGTATGATCCCTAACTCCTTTTGCCTTGCGATGATCTGCTCCCTGGCTTCATCCCAGCCCATGTCGAATTTCCCTTTGTATTTTTCAATATACTCATCAGGCGCATGGTGAGGCGAATGCATGGAACCGGATGCCCAAAGCATCATAAAGGGCAGATCAGGGTCCAGCGATTTATGCCCGGTGATCCAATCGATGGCACGGTCTGCCAGGTCTTCATCCAGATGGATCGATTTGCGATAAGGTTCCGGGTGATGGTCGTTCCACATGACAGGAATGAATTGATGAACATCGGCAGCCATGAAGTTATAGCCATGGTCAAAACCCTCTTCACTTGGCCAGCGGTCGAAGGGGCCTACCTGGGACACCTCATATAATGGCGTGTGATCCCATTTGCCGAGGGCATAGTTTACATACCCGGCTTCCTGGAGATAATTGGCAACGGATTTGGCTGAAGGCGGAACGATGGCATTGTACCCCGGAAATCCCATCGCGGTAAGCGCATGGCTTCCCAGCCCAATTTTATGTGGATTTCTTCCAGCCATGAGCGTCGCTCTCGATGGTGAGCAAAGAGCAGTGGTATGGAAGTTATTATATCTAAGACCATTGTCCGCAAGCCGATCTATGTTGGGAGTTTCGATCAGTCCGCCAAAAGATCCAACCTGTGCAAACCCTACGTCATCAAGCAGAAAGATGACAACATTTGGTGCCCCCGCCGGTGGTCTTTTCTTCTTTGGCCACCATTCTTCGGAATCCTCATAGGATTCGGCGATCTTCCCTTTGAACTCCTGACCATACTTGGCGAAGGATTCATCTTTGGAAGAAATAGTTTTATCATTTGGCTGTGGATTGCAAGCGATAAACAGTACCGCAGCAATCAAAAGGATTTGGATTAGAGTTTTCATATACGTGCAATTTTTCTAAAGTTGATATTTTTACCGAACCTAAGGATGCCTTGTGGCGGAAATTTTGATCCGGATCTCAAGGCTTAAGATCCATGTTATGAAAAATCTGTTCGTCGCTCTCGCTCTCGCTCTCCTTTTTATTCCGGGACCTTCCCTTTTTGCTCAGGTGAATGCATCCATATCTTTTCAATCGAGTTTTGGGGATTCCTTGATCGAAAACTCCTATGGCATTACCAGGATGGGCGATTCCTATTATACCGTTGGCTACTCGCTCTATTCAGGGGTGGCGGATTTCATGGTTAGCAGAATTGACTCCTTTGGGAATCTGGAATGGACAAAAACCTATGGGGGCAGTACCGGTGATTTCGGTCATTCGATTGATGTTACGGCAAACGGGGATATTGTCACCGCCGGATGGGGTAAAAGTTTCGGAGCCGGAGATGATGACCTTCTATTTATCCGTATGGACCAAAACGGGACACCTCAAACCACTAAAAGCTATGGAGGTACTGGTATAGATCGCGCCAGGTGCATTCGAGAGATTCCGGGAGGAGATCTTATCCATGCCGGGCATACCAACTCTTTTGGAGCCGGCCTCAATGATATTTTACTTGTAAGAACCACCAGCCTCGGGGATACGATTTGGGCAAAAACCTATGGAGTTTTTGGAAATGACAACGCCTGGTGGGTTGAACCTGTCAGTACGGGAGGATTTATCGTGACCGGAAACACAGGTGTTGGGGCAGGTTTTTTGAATCTTTTCCTCCTCAGGGTTGATAATAATGGAGATACCCTCTGGGCCAGATCCTATGGAAGCGCATCCGGGATTGTTACGGGATACTGTGTCAAAGAAGCCAATAGCGGTGGTTTCGTTGTTACCGGTTATACCTCTGCCTTTGGAAATGGAGGTGATGACATCTTCGTAATGAGAACGGATGGCTTTGGAAATATTACATGGGCAAATGCATATGGAGACCTGGAGGATGAAGAAGCAAGCGGAATTGTAGAGCTAGACACTACAGGAAATTTCATTATCGTCGGGAAGACCCAGAGCTTCACCAACTATATATATGATGAGAGTGCATACCTTCTTGAGGTCAACGGTGCTGACGGAGAAATCAACTGGTCCGGGTTTCTGGGTGATTCCATAACAGATGAATTCAGTGCCGTCGCCTCGGGCCATCCTCATGGTTTTGTAGCCATTGGCAACGGTTCATATTCGGGTCCAAACAGAGATATTCTGGTCCATAAAGGTTCTGTTGATACTGTTTCTAGTTGCAGTACTTTCCCGGCATTGACATCAAGGGTCTCTGTGAATCCGGTTATGTCCCCGGCACAGTTTTCTGTTTCCGATGCACCTCTGGTTCTCACAAGTCAAAATATTTCCGGAATCGACCATTCGATTGAAGATACGGTCTGGTGTCTTGTAGATATGCTTGTTAATGGGCTCGACGGAGCTTCAGAATTGCAGTTGGAAATATACCCGAATCCTTCTTCCGGAGATATTCACTTTCGCTCCTCGGATCTGGCGGGTAGGAAGTGTGAGCTTGAAATATATTCCTACTTAGGCCAACTGGAACATCGGCAGTCAATATTGCTGAATAATTCCGGTAGTTATTCCCTCGATCTGAGAACATTGAATGAAGGCGCTTACCTATTGATGATCAAATGCGGAGAGAGCATGCTTCGTCAGAAGGTAATTCTTAAAAGGTAAATTGAATTGAATACTTTTCCCGTACTGGAAACCGAAAGACTGCTTCTAAGGGAGTATACGCCTCAAGATGCAGAATCGCTTTTTGAACTCAGGACGGATGAGCGGGTCAAAAAGAATCTATTCGATACCAAGGAGGAAACCCTGGAAAAAACAAAAGAGATCCTTCAAAGGATGGAGGATACCTTTAAAAACGGGACCGGAATCAATTGGGCAATAGAGCTCAAGGAGAATACCCGACTCATTGGTTACATAGGTTTTTGGAAGATCGTGCAGGATCATGATCAGGCCGAGATCGGTTATATGCTTTCCCCGGATCATTGGGGTCGAGGGTATATGCAGGAAGCCATTTCAATGGTGATGGATTTCGGTATTCAGGATCTGGATCTTCACAGGGTCGAGGCATACACTAGAGATGTAAACGAGGTTTCCATACACCTGCTCAGAAAATTTGGTTTCGTACAAGAGGGGCATTTCCGGGATTATATCAAAGGCCCAAAAGCTTATCAGGATGCTTTGGTTTTTGCCAGAATTATAGAGGTCGGAGAGGGATAATTTTCCATTCTTTATCTTACTATTTTTAAGCTATGAAGAAAACTTTTCCAGCAGCCTACCTTTTCTGTTTCCTCCTTATTACTACTCAAAGTTTGTTTGCACAGACCACAGTTGTTCTCAACCCTACCAAGGACAACACCTTGTATCAAAATGGGTCCGGAGCCTGGTCAAATGGTCTTGGGGACTATTTATTCGCTGGGACCGACAACTCTTTTAACTTTAAGAGAGCTGTCTTAGCCTTTCCGGTTTCCGACAGTGTTCCAGCAGGGGCAACAATCCTTTCGGCAAGCCTGACCTTGAATATGAACAAGGCTCCAACCTCCAACGGAAGGACGGTAGCGATGTACCGTGTAACACAGGATTGGGGTGAAGGAACGTCTCATGCTCCCGGAGAGGAAGGTGGCGGTACAGCAAGTACGACCGGGGATGCAACCTGGATCCATACCTTCTACAACACCGGTCTTTGGACCAACCCCGGCGGGGACTTTGTTTCAACATATACCGACAGCATTTCGGTTGGGGGCAATGGAAACTACACATGGAGTTCGGCACAATTGGCTGCTGATGTTCAGTTCTTCCTGGATTCCTCCGGAAAAAACTATGGATGGATACTCATAGGAATGGAGATTGGATACGCATCGGTAAAACGTTTTAGTTCGGGAAACAACAGCAATAACAAACCGGCCCTTTCTATAACCTATCAGACCCCTTGTACCCCACCAAGTATAAGCTCCTTGAGTATCGCTGAAGACACGATATGCACCAATACCTCTACAACGCTTACTGTTAACGGAAGCTTGAATGATGCCACTGCATGGTATTTATATTCAGGTAGTTGCGGTGGTATGTTTCTTGATTCCAGCAACACTGGCACCTTTTCGATAGATCTCGATCAAAGTACAGAGCTTTTCGTTCGGGGTGAAGGTGGTTGTGTCATCCAGTCGGCCTGTGATTCAACGAGTATTCATGTCGTAGAGATCGATACCGGTGTGATCTATTTTTCATTCCCAACCACGGCCATTGCCCAACAGGATAGCGCGAATTATCAGTGGTTTGGATGCACCAGCGGGCAATTTGATTCTCTTATTTCGGGTGCAAACTCCCAAACCTATACAGTGCAACATGTTCAGGGTCACTATGGAGTCATCATAGAAAAGGATGGCTGCATAGATACATCGGCATGTATTTCATTACAGGCATGGGGAATTGAATCCAGATTACCCAACGGACAACTGAAAGTATTTCCAAACCCAACGGCAGGTAAAATATGGATCCCGATCCAGGGCTCTTCCGATGGTCTCGAGGTTCAGGTTTTTGAGTCCAGGGGAAAATCAGTGGATGTACGTATGCGATATTCCGATACAGGTCTGGAGCTAGATCTACCTGATGTTCCCAATGGAATCTATTGGCTGAGGGTCAACGACGGGCAGAGCAGTATCTCCAAAACCTTCCTGGTAAAAGATTAAACATTTTCCAATGGCTTGAATTTGTATTTTTGGTTCCGGCCAGGCCTTTGAAAAATCAAGGAGATCAATTAGCTACTTAATCTCAATATTGCTGTTAATGCCCTTTGTGGTCCTTGGGCAGATAGATACCGAATACAGGAATTATGCTCCCATATTCTCCCCTAATCAGAACTACATCACATGGTACGCCAAGGTGCAGGGAAACTGGGATCTGTATAACTATAGCCTCGCACATAAGGACATCAGCCGTCTGACCAGGTCCGAGGCATTTGAGGGAGAACCCTCATGGTCTCCTGATGAACTTGGTCTGGTATTTACCTCAGACAAGAGTGGTTCTGAACAGATCTACATGCTCTCCGTAAGAACTACCGGGGTCGAACAGATCACCGATCAGGGAAACCCAAAGGACTATCCTACCTACTCTCCCGACGGCCGGAGCATTTACTATAGGGAAAAGGAAGGAAAGGAATGGCACCTGTTTAAGATGGAACTGGCCAGCCGCGAATCCGAACGGATCAACAAGATACCCATTGAAGGGCGGTTCAGGATCTCTACCAATGGAGAATCGATATCCTTTGTCACCAAGACAGGTAAAAAATTCGCCATTGTCAGAGTCGACCTGGAAGGCTACTTGCTGTCAAAAACGGAAACTGAATTCAGTCATCCGGGAAATCCCCATTATTCTGATGAATTGGGCCTTTTTGTTTTTGATGCCCATGCTGATGGAGAAGAGGATTCCGGTAATGGTGACTGGGAAATATGGACCATCGATAAGGATGGAAAAAGCCTGGAAAGAATCACCAACAACAGGCTTGATGATTGGGGACCCTATTGGTCATCCAACGGAAGTCAAATCGTTTATTCGGGGGGTGGCCTGAACAACACGGGTTACGAAATATTCATCATGGACATGAATTCCCGGAAAACCACCCAGCTTTCAAGTAGAAAATAGACTTTTTCGTTTTGTCCACCCATTGCATAATTCCAAACACAACTAAACCTGAGTAAAATGCGCCTGCTGATCCTTGTCTTTCTCGGCACCCGGTTTATAGGTATGGGCTTCAACACTTTTGCGCAGGAGGCTGAAACACAATACTTCAGCTTTCACAGTCACTTCTGGGTCAATCTTCATCATTTTCTATACGAAAAGGCAAGTGGGCAGGAACATCAAAAGCTATCGGAGGACGGGCTTGCCTTCCTTGATATCGGTGAAGAGGGTGTTTTTGAAAAGCTCAACAAAGGCGAAAAAGCGGCTATTGATGATGCACTTGATTATTATCGCGACAGTGTGATCAGGAAATCACTTATAGGTCAGGGTGATATATCTCTTTGGCTCCAGAAACAGGATGAAGAAGGGCTCATCCAAGACACACTTTTTTCTTTAAAGTATACCATGCTTCTTAATGAGGTATCCAAAGTCTATCGCGAGCACTTCTGGCCAATCCATCTGTTGCAAAATCAAAACACACTTAAGGAGCAGATTGGAACCATCACCCGCTTTGAATCCGAGATCATGACTCGAATGGAAGAATTGGCGGTCTCCGCCTGGCCTATTGATCGCATAAGAATAGACCTCACGGCCTATGGTAATTGGGCAGGCGCATACACTTTCATCTACCCTACTCCGAATGTGTTTATATCAACCCTCGACCCTGCAAGCAGAACTTCAGGTTTCATCGAAACGGTTTTTCACGAATCCTCGCATGTCCTTTTCAGCCGTGAGAGTGGTTTCAGGTCAAGGATCTATTTTATGTCACAGGAGCTAGGGGTAAAATTTCCGAAGCAGCTTTGGCATGCCAGCCTGTTCTACCTATGCGGAAGAGCTGTTCAGGATGCTTTGGCAGGGATCGGGATCGATCATACGATGATCATGTATGAGCGAAACGTATTCTCCGATTACCATACTCCCGAGTTCAAACAACAACTTGAAGCCTATTATCA
Source organism: Cytophagales bacterium (assembly GCA_028282565.1). Classification (GTDB taxonomy): domain Bacteria; phylum Bacteroidota; class Bacteroidia; order Cytophagales; family CCMP332; genus JANQHS01. The sequence continues at coordinate 11,556 of JANQHS010000072.1, forward strand.
GGGAAAAACCGACATGGAAAATACCATTCGGAACCTTTTATCTAATGAGTCGATCAAAGCTGACTAAGGTTCTCTAAACTCTGATTGGCATCTTGCTAAGAGATCGATACTTCTGCTTTCAATTCATGCAGAATATTATAGAGCCCGAAGTAAGTTCTGTTGATATAGAGGCCATGCTTGTTTCCCCTGGCTGTTTTTGAATTCCTAAACTCCTTCATATTGCTAAGCCTCTCTCCAACCGTATAGATAGACTCAAAATACGCCGAATCACCAAAATCAAAGCTTTGATTTCGAAATGGCCTTCCCAATAGTTCTATCATCTCCTTGAAGATATTGGAAAAGAATTTCCTTTCGTCCGGACTATCATTCTCGTTCAAAAACCCGATTTCAAAAAAGAGCTCTTCCAGATCGAATTCAGGGTTAAGCACATCGGATTTCATCAATTGGAAATATGTATTGTAGAAATCCTCAGGGATCACCTTTACGCAACCGAAATCCAGTACGCCCAATTTGCCATCTTCACGGAACAGGAAATTTCCAGGATGCGGATCAGCATGCACTTGCTTTAATTCATGAACCTGGTGATCATAAAAATTCCAGAGGGCTTGGCCGAGTCTGTTCCGCTCTTCCTGATCCGGATTGGATTCAAGCCAGTCCTTAAGATGCAGCCCGTTCATCCAGTCCATCACCAGGATCTTTTCCGCTGAGAAATTCGCATGGTATTCCGGAAATACCAGGTCTTCGATATGGCTGCAATGAGCCGATATCTCAACAGATCTTCTTAGCTCAAGGACATAATCTGTTTCTTCGATCAGTTTGCTTTCAACCTCTCCTACATATTCCTCCATCTCCGCCGGATTGATCTTGAACATGGCCGTTGCGATCGG
>JANQHS010000088.1 GCA_028282565.1 Cytophagales bacterium
GGGGATTGGTATTTTTAAGGCATGAAAGATCTACTCCCCTTATTGCTCTCTCTTCTTGTTCTGGCCTGTGCTGAAAAGAAAGAAGTGGTCGAGGAAAAACCCCAAGAATATGTGAGGCTGGCCAAGATCGAAAGGATCGAATCCCAAATTCTTGGAGAAACCCGGGTCCTCAACATCTACTTTCCTCCGGGTTATGCTGATTCCACCCTGCAATATCCAGTGATCTATGCATTAGACGGGTCGGAAAATGAAGACCTCATTCATATACTGGGACTTGTACAGTTCATGAACATGTATCAGTTATTGCCTCAAAGCATCGTCGTGGGCATTGCCAATGTGGACAGATATCGTGATTTCACCCATCCCAGTACCAATGCCGAAGACAATGAAAGCCTTCCGCAGGGAGGAGGCTCGGAAAAATTTCTTGACTTCATCGAATCCGAATTGCAACCCTGGGTGGAAGAAAAGCTTAAGTCAAACGGCAAAAGCACCATCATTGGTCAAAGCATGGGTGGTCTGCTGGCATCGGAGGCCCTGCTCACCCGTCCGCATCTGTTCGATGATTATCTTATCGTCAGTCCATCTCTCTGGTGGGGAGATTATGTTCTCGTAAAAGGAGCGGATTCATGTATCAAGACCCATGATTATAATGGCAAGAGGGTATTTGTGTCGCTCGGGGAGGAACATCCGGTCATGCATCAGGTGGCGGATTCGCTTGTATATGCATTGCAGAAGAACGAGGTTGAAACCTACTACGAACCAATACTGACAGAAGATCATGCAACCATTCTGCATCGGGCTGTCTACAAAGGGTTTGAGACTCTATATCCTAAGGATAAGGATTAATGGTTAATGATTAACTACTTGGATCTATTGGCTTTGTCGGTGTTCATAATGCTTGTCAGGATCTTGAGTACTTCTACTCCTAAATCGCTAAGGGTTGAGGCTTCATTTTCGTTCATATAGCCTCCTTTACATAATAGTTCAATCCAATAAATGCTCTCATTGCACTCCTTTTGTGCTACACCCATTTTATGAATAAAATCAGCCCTGCTTTCTCCATACTCAGCTTCGCGGATTATTGCGCCAGAGATGTTCCGGATCGAATGAGTTGTTTGGTCAAGATGTATTCCTTTTGATTTTTCTGGATCTCTCGGCAAGTGTTCATTGCCAATAGAGCAAACTTTTTGCTTTTCTCCTTAATCATGTTTTTTTCCAAGATATTTCACATTTAAGGTTCTCCGTTAATTTACAAAAAGCCCAATTAATAATTAACAATTAATCCTTAACCATTAATAATTAGTACCTGACGATAGTCTATTTTTGCGGGCCATTTTTCAAAAATGAATCCCGAGGTCAGATCAAAATATAAGGCTAAGACGATTTTCCTGGCGCTGAGAGATGCGATCAAGGGAACGGAAATGGACTATACCCAGGGCAGCATCGGTAAGGCGGTGTTCTTGTTATCCGTACCGATGATCCTGGAGATGTTGATGGAGTCCACCTTTGCCGTGGTTGACATCTATTTTGTCTCCAAGCTGGGAGCATCGGCCGTGGCTACCGTCGGTCTGACCGAGTCGCTTCTCACCCTCATGTACGCGGTTGCCATAGGACTTGCCATGGGTACTACTGCCATGGTTTCGAGGAGGATCGGAGAAAAAAAGAAATATGAGGCTGGAATAGCCGGGGTGCAGTCGATCTGGGTAGCCGTATCTGCTGCAATACCCTTTGCTATCGCCGGACTGTTCTTTTCCAAGGATATCCTGATCCTGATGGGTGGAGATGAATGGACGGTGAACTCCGGCTATAAGTACACCATGTGGATGCTGGGAGGAAATGCGGTGATCATGTTGTTGTTCGTGATCAACGCGATCTTCAGGGGAGCGGGAGATGCTTCCATTGCCATGAGGGTCCTGATCCTCTCCAATGGTATCAACCTGATCCTCGATCCTGCGCTGATCCTTGGCCTGGGTCCCTTTCCTGAAATGGGGGTAGAGGGTGCCGCTATCGCCACCAATATCGGTCGTGGAACCGGCGTGCTTTTTCAGCTTTTCATACTGTTCCGCGGCGCCAAGCATATCAAGATCCTGAGGTCAATGATGGGTATCAACCCCGAGGTAATGAAAACCCTGGTCAAAACCTCTATTGGCGGAATTGGGCAATTCATCATCGCTACTTCTTCATGGATCTTCATGGTGAGAATCATTTCCGAATTCGGAAGCGAAGCGGTTGCCGGATATACCATAGCCGTTCGGATCTTCATTTTTACCATAGAACCGGCATGGGGTATGTCGAATGCGGCAGCGACACTTGTGGGGCAAAACCTGGGTGCTGGCAAACCGGAACGCGCTGAACGTTCGACCTGGATCACTGGCTTTGCGACCATGTCATTCCTGTTTGTTGTATCCGTGCTCTATCTGCTCTTTGATGAAGAGCTGATCATGATCTTTTCAACCGAGCCCAATGTCGTCAGGTCGGGTGCGGATTGCCTGAGGATCATTTCCTACGGATACCTGCTTTACGCTTGGGGAATGGTGATGCCTCAGGCATTTAACGGAGCTGGCGATACCATCACACCAACCAAGATCAACTTCGTGGCATTCTGGCTCTGCGAGATCCCATTGGCATTTTTACTAGCTTTCACATTTAACCTCGGTGAGCATGGAGTGTATTGGGCGGTTACTGTTTCGGAATCCCTGATCGGCATCCTGGGCATCTGGTTGTTCAGAAAAGGGAAGTGGAAGCAAAAGGAATTATGATCCTCTAAAATCGTATTATGAATATGTCCTTGTTCATAATTGCTTTGTTGGTCTTTATCTCCTGTTCAGATCATAAGGCCAGGGACCGGGAGTATCAAAAAGAAAAGATTGAAACCATAAGCCTGGAATTTGAGTCCGGGAAAAAGGCTGAGATCCGGATCATAAAAAAGTCTGCCAGTCTGAATGACCTGATCGTCCAAACAATGGGTTTTGATTATAACCTGAATGACACCCTTACAGAGCTCGATCCATTAACCGATGCTTTTCTGGCAGACCTTGATGAGAACGGTTTCCAGGAAATTTACCTGATCACGATCAGTGCCGGTAGTGGAAGTTATGGAAGCGTGATCGCCTTTGGCTCCAACAGGGATATCAGTATAAGCCCCATATATATTTACCCAGCAAACGAAAAAGATCAACGAATCGGAGATCTGTTTCAAGGATATCGCGGGCATGACGAATTTGCGATAGAAGACTCGGATTTGGTCCGTAGCTTCCCGGTATATGGA
>JANQHS010000100.1 GCA_028282565.1 Cytophagales bacterium
AGGTGTATCTAAAAACTATGGAGAAACCCTTGCCTTGCAGGATTTTTCCCTGGATATCCCAGCCGGAGGGATCATGGGATTGCTGGGCCCCAACGGGGCTGGAAAATCAACCCTGATCAGAATTCTTACCCAGATCATAGATCGGGATGGCGGGGAGATCCTTTTCGATGGAGCTCCTTTGAGGCAAAAGCATATCGCTGAATTTGGCTACCTGCCGGAAGAGCGGGGGCTCTACAAGAAGATGAAAGTCGGGGAAGAATTGATCTACCTGTCGAGGCTCAAAGGGCTCTCCAAAGGCGATGCTAGCGAAAAGGCCAAATCCTGGGTTCGCAAAATGGACCTTGGGGAATGGTGGGGTCATAAGGTGATCGACCTGTCTAAAGGTATGCAGCAAAAGATCCAGTTTATCGCCACTGTGATGCACGAACCACGTGTGCTGATCCTTGATGAGCCTTTTTCCGGTTTTGATCCTTTGAATGCCGGTCTTGTGAGAGACCTGATCCTGGAATTGAGAGATCAAGGCGTGACCATATTGTTGAGCACGCATAGGATGGAGTCTGTAGAAGAATTATGTGATCGCATCGTGTTGATCAACAAGGCTCATAAAGTTCTTGAAGGTGACAAAAGGGACTTGAAGGAGAAGCATAAGAAAAACAGGTTCCGGATCCAGGTCAAAGGAGACCTTTCCCCGCAAGCATCTAAAATGGTGGTTCAACGAATCGAGGCAGAGAATGGGATCAATGAATACCTGATCCAACCGGAAGGTGCCGTATCGGTATCGGAATTGCTTTCCGGGCTTGCAGCATCCAATGAGTTGATCGGCTTCCATGAAGTTTTACCAACGATCGATGAAATCTTCAAGCATGTAGTCAAGGAGGGTAGCCATGAATAATATACTGTTGGTCACATCCAGAGAGTACCTGACCAGAGTTCGTAAGAGAACTTTCGTGGTGATGACGATTCTGACACCTGTGCTGATGATCGGACTGATCGCAGGTACCTTTTGGTTTTCAACTCAAAAGGGTGAGAAAAAGGTTATCCTGGTCAAGGAGGATGGAAACCGGCTTAGCAGATACTTCAAGGATTCCGAGAATCTCAACTACCGGTTCGGACAAGCCACTGAGTCGGAGAACGCCGCGGAGTTTTATGGCATATTGTTGATCCCGGAATTTGATCTGCATGATCCCGGAGGTTTTGAATTCTCTTCCGAGCAAAACCCATCCCTGGATCTTGTAAAAGAACTTGAGCGACAGATCGAGGGTGGGATCAAGGACCTGAGATTGAAAGAGTCTGGTCTGACAAGAGGATTTCTGGACAGCCTCGAAGCCAATATTCAACTTAGAACTTTCAATGTATCGGGGAGCCAGGAAAAGGAAAGCCATGCCGGAGTATCTTTTGGTATCGGCTATATGGCCGCCTTCCTGATCTACCTGTTTATTTTCATCTACAGTGCTCAGGTCATGCGAGGAATTATCGAGGAAAAAACCAGCAGGGTGGTTGAGGTCATTATTTCCTCAGTGAAGCCCTTTGAACTGATGATGGGAAAGGTTCTGGGTATTGCCGGGGTGGGATTCACCCAGTTGCTGATCTGGATTGGACTTGGGACCCTGTTTTTTACCCTTGGATTTTCATTTACGGTTGGAGATCTACCCCAGGAAAACATGGCAGCGGGGCA
>JANQHS010000115.1 GCA_028282565.1 Cytophagales bacterium
GATCCAGTGCAAAAAATGCATACATCTCGGGATTTCATCAGTTCGACAACCATTTTGAATACCACCTTCAGATCCCGGTTTTTGGAAAAAATAGAAGAGACAAAGACGAGCAATACGGAATCGTGGAAGAAGCATCGGGGCTGAGCTTCGCCTTGATCAAGGTAGAAGGGACTCCGGAAGATTATAAGGTGGACTATGATACCGAGGAACTGGTGAAAAAAGTGAAGCGAGGATTCTTCATGGAGACCCAGGAGGCTTTTGACCTTTTTCGAAAGAAGAAAAAAGAAAAATCCGTTGAATTTGCCGAGGATGAGTACTATGACATCGATCAGTGAATAATCCTGATCCCGAGATTAAAAGTATTTCCCGCACCTTTTCCCTCTGACCCCGCCAAAAACCTTGTCAACAAAAGCTCGCCTTCAAGAAACCCTGGAATGATCTGGTATTTCCCACCAAGACCGGCTTGAAAAAAATATTGGTTGAAAGGGTCGGACTCATCCAGAACATCATCATAATGGGTGGGCCAATATTCCGCCATGGTATATACGGTCCACCTCCGTGTTGGGAAGTAAGAGAAAAAGATACTGATAGGGGTTTCAAGGAAATTATTGGACCTAAATGATTCCCTGCTGTTGTAGTACCAAAATGACACTTGGGTAAAAACCTGGAACTTATCACCGATCAGTTGATCATAGAATACAGAGCTAAGCCATAAAAAGTGCCTGTCCAATGCCAAAAACGGTTCGTTTGAATTGTTACGCTCCAGGTCATCCTGAAGGGGAAAATATACCCCCGTTTGTACGGATAGTCTTCTGATGTTCTTGAAGGGCGCCCACTTGATCTTTGGGCCGAAAGCGGTGATCCCGTAACTCTGCTGGGGAGCACCGTCGAATTTGAAAATATCGAAAGCACTTCCCGAATCCGTGGTATCCTGCCTTGACATCCTCAACCATAGATCCCCGCCTATACTCAGCCTGTTCCCCACTCCGAAGAGGAACTGATTCAAAACCGTAAAAAAGGTTTGACGCCCGGAAATATCTACCCTGCCTTCCGAGCTGAAGGCCTGAGTTTCGGAATACAGATTTGAAAACACCTTGTATTCCCACTGGCCCTTGCCCAACACTATTGAAGGAGTAAAGTCCTGAAGGTTTTTGTTCCTGATCTCTGTATTTCCCGGAGCAGCTGCGGCAGGAACCGCCTCAACGGCTCCGGTTACTTTTTTTCATTGAGGGTCCAGTCGTAGTTGTAATACCCGACTTTGGTGGTATCCGGAATTCTATTTTTTCTAAATCCATTCACATATTCCAGGATCTTGCCACCGCCTCCAAAATCAGCGCTGTACCAATCGAAGATCTGCGAAACCTCGACTTTCTTGTTGCTGGTCGGATAGCGAATAAAGTAGGGATCATTCATGGCGGTTTCCGCCCTTTGCTGAAGTTGATCCTGAACCCGATCGGGGAAGATCGCTTCGGCCTGAATCTTCGGGCATCCCTTGGCGGCACAGACCAAAGCAAAATGTATCCTTGCATCACCCATAGGTCTGACCTTATTGTTCTCAAGGTCATTAAGGGACATTTTCTCTCCGGCTACCGTGATGTTCTTTCGATCAAAAAAGCCCTGAACATCCATCGGCGATTTTACAGGATAAGCATCGACAATGCCCTTGATCACCATGATGTTATAGGCATTGCAATAGAAGGCCATCTGATAATCCTGGTTCTGGCGTCCGATAGAAAAGGTTTCAACCTGTTCTACCAATTGGCTAAGCTGATTCGGATTGGACTTGATCAGGCTGTATTCTACATCTCCCTCCTTTACGTATTTTGCGAAGAAGGCATCGGCATCCTGAAAGAAATCCTGGGCTGCAAGTAGCCCGGGCATCAGAAAAAAGGCAATAAGTATGTGGACTTTCATGAAATCATTTTTGTCAAAAAAAATGCCAGCCTGAGAAGAGGGTTGTCATTGCAGGGACAATCAAAGTAATAATTGATGAACGGGAGCATTTATGCTTCCTACCAGTTATATTTGCACCGCAAATAGATTCAAGATTTATTTGCGATGAACAGCCTCCCCGAAAAAGTCAGTTATGAAGCACTGACATACGACGATGTCCTCCTATTACCCTCATATTCAGAGGTTTTACCAAGGGAGACAAATACAGCCACCAGGCTTACAAGAAATATCCGGCTAAATATACCCATCGTGTCCGCAGCAATGGATACTGTAACGGAATATAAAATGGCCATCGCTCTGGCACGTGAAGGCGGGATAGGTTTTGTTCATAAAAATATGAGCATCGAGGCCCAGGCCGAGCAGGTCAGAAAGGTCAAACGCTCGGAAAGCGGAATGATCCTGGATCCAATCACCCTCTCACAGGATTCCAAGCTTCAGGATGCCGAAAGGATCATGAGAGAATTTAAGATCGGCGGAATACCTGTTGTTGATGAGGATAACAAACTCGCCGGCATTATCACAAACCGTGATCTGAGATTTCAAAAAAATCTAGAAGCCCCGGTTTCGGAAATTATGACCAGCGAGTCTTTGATCACGGCAAATGAGGGTATCTCGCTTGGGGAAGCAGAAGAAATTCTCAAAAGCCATAAGATCGAAAAACTGCCTATCGTAAACAGGGAAGGAAAGCTTGTGGGATTGATCACCTACAAGGATATTCTCAAAAAGAAGGACAGACCCAATGCTTGTAAAGATGAATTTGGAAGATTAAGGGTAGGCGCCGCCCTTGGGGTCACGGGTGATATGCTTTCCAGAATTGAGGCATTGGTGAATGCCGGAGTTGATGTTGTGGCGATCGATACCGCCCACGGCCACTCAAAAGGAGTGATCGAAGCCTTTTCGGAAGCAAAGAAAACTTATCCCGATCTTGATATGATCGTCGGTAATATCGGAACTGAGGCAGGAGCGAAAGCGCTTTTGGATGCGGGGGCAGATGGTATCAAGGTGGGTGTTGGTCCAGGAAGTATTTGCACAACCAGGATCATCGCAGGCGTTGGAATTCCGCAACTTTCAGCGGTGATGGAATCCGCAAAATCAACGCTCGGAACAGCAGTTCCGCTGATCGCTGATGGGGGAATACGGTATAGTGGTGACATTGTAAAGGCACTGGCCGCCGGAGCGGACAGCGTTATGGTCGGTTCCTTGTTGGCCGGCACGGAAGAAGCGCCGGGAGAAGTAATCCTGTACGAAGGAAGAAAATTCAAATCTTACAGAGGAATGGGGTCCGTTGAGGCAATGGAAGAAGGATCTAAGGATCGCTATTTCCAGGATGTAGAGGATGACATAAAAAAGCTTGTTCCCGAGGGGATCGTGGGAAGAGTACCTTACAAAGGACTGGCAAGCGAGGTGGTCTATCAAATGGTAGGCGGCCTGAAGGCAGGAATGGGTTATTGTGGCTCGAAGACGATTCAGGATCTGCAAAAATCATCATTCGTCAAGATTACATCTGCAGGAGCGGTAGAAAGCCATCCGCATGATATTTTCATTACCAGGGAAGCCCCGAATTATAGCAGGTAGTTCTGAAACGAAATATTAAGGAAATCTTCAACCCTGAACATGAAATTCCTTAAAATTGCGTTCATTTTTTTTACTAACTAGAAGATTTAAAACAACCGATGGAAAAATTCAATAAATCTTTCCTGATCTTTTTTCTTGTATCAACCCTAACATCAAGCTTTTCTTTTTCCTCATCACCCGCTATTTCCCCGTATCTCAGTGCTGATGATCAGGTGCTGTTTACAGTTTCCGAGGAGCCGGTTTACCTTGAGGAATTCAATTATGTTTATAACAAAAGCAATGGAAGACAGGATGACGCCTATACGGAGGAAAGTCTACAAGAATATCTCGATCTGTATATCAATTTCAGGTTGAAGATCAAGGAAGCCATGGACCTTCAAATGGACACCTCAAAGGCTTTTAAAAATGAGCTCGCCAAATACAGAAGCCAGGCCGCACAGCCATATCTGACTTCTAAGGAAACGATTGAAGCACTCATGAAAGAGGCCTATGAAAGAATGCAAACCGATGTGAGAGCCTCACATATTCTGATCAAAGTAGCACCCGGTGCCGAGCCAGCGGATACGCTAGCTGCCTATAACAGGATCAACGGTTTAAGAGACAAAGTACTCGCCGGAGAAGACTTCGGACAACTGGCCATGGAATCTTCCGAAGATCCTTCTGCTGCTACGAATGGTGGAGATCTGGGGTATTTCACTGCTTTCGCTATGGTATACCCTTTTGAAACAATGACCTACAATACGGATGTGGGTGCGGTTTCACCCATCTTCAGATCGGACTTCGGATTTCACTTTTTGAAAGTGACCGATAAAAGGCCCAACCAGGGCAAGGTTAAGGTCGCCCATATCATGATTCGCTCCACCGAAGGAATGGATCAGGATGAGGCCCAAGCAGCGGAGGCCAAGATTCAGGAGATCTATAAGGAATTGCAGAATGGAGCGGACTGGGGCAAAATGGTCAATGAATATTCGGAAGACGGCTATTCCAAAGTAAAGGACGGAGAACTTGATCCTATCTCGGTAAATTCCCGGATCGTGCCTTCATTCAAAGAAGTAGCCCTATCGATGAGTAAGGAAGGAGAGCTCTCAGAGCCTTTTCAGTCTCCCTATGGATGGCATATTATCAAATTTATTTCCAAGGAAGACCTGAAGAGCTATGAGGAGTTGGAAGCAGAAATCAAGAAATCAGTGGAAAGGGACGGAAGATCTAAAATGCAAAAGGATGCCTTGGCAAAAAAATTGAAGATGGAGAACTCTTATAAAGAGTTTCCCAAGACCCTGGATTGGCTGTCAACACAGGTCGACACAACGATCATGAGCGGAAAATTCCAGGCGCCCGAAAACGATAAAAAGTACAAAAAGAACCTTTTCACTCTTAATGGTAAGGATGGTTTCAATTGTTATGACTACCTGGATTATCTCAAACTTAAAAGACCCTCGACCCCAATGAAACCCGCTTATTTCACCAAGTTCTTTTTCAACGACTATGTGAAGAATTCGGTGATCAAATATGAGGAAGACCACCTGGAGGACAAGTACTATGATTTCAAGATGCTGATGCAGGAATACCATGATGGGATTCTCATGTTCAACTTGATGGAAGAAAAGATCTGGAATGAATCAACACGCGACACAGTAGGCCTTGATGCATATTTCGAGAATAACCAGGCTGATTTCCAATGGGGACAAAGAGCAGATGCCTGGGTATTTGATTGCAAGGATCAGGCGACCCTGGATATCGTGAATAAAGAAGTGGAAGCGGGAAAATTTTCGGTACTGAGACCAACGCCTGCTACCTATTACTATGATTACAGGGCAAAGGAATTGGCAGAAAAGGACGAAAATGGCCTGGTGACAAGGTTGAAGATCCTGAATTCCAATCAGGATTTCAGGGCGGTGGTTTCAACTTATTCCTATTCCAAGGAATCCTACGGAAGCTATGCCAAGCTCAATATGCAGCGAATCGAAGCATTGAAAACCAAACTTGAGGAAATGGACATTCCAATGGAGGCCATTGAATTCGTTGATGCCGGGACCAAGAATTCGGGTACCGACCTTGAAAAAGCCAGAAGGGTCACCTGCGAATTCTACTCGCTTAATCCCAAGGAACTTCAGACCAAATTGAATAAGGAAAACCCCTTGAGCCTAAACATAAGAAAGGGCAAATTCGAAAAGGGAGACAATGAATATGTTGATCAGGTGGAATGGAAAGAAGGTGATTATGTTGTCAAGAATGAGGATCGAGTGGTAAAGGTTAAGATCTTCGGAACCGAAGATCCTCGCCCAAAGAAACTCGATGAAGTCAAAGGAGAAGCTATTTCGGGATATCAGGACTTCCTGGAAGAGGAGTGGATCAAGGAATTGAAAGCAAAATACCCGGTATCGGTAAATGAAGAGGTATTTCAAACATTAATTAAAACCAATCCTTGAGGTATTCAAGGCTGATATTTGTTTTACTTCTAATTGCAAGTTCTTGCCAGCTTATTTCTCCTGATGACAAGGAGTCAAAAGAGGAGGAAAAACCACTTGCCCGTGTCGGCGATAAATTCCTCTATAGGGAAGATCTTGCATCCCTGACCAAGGGAGCCGCAAGCGAAAAAGACAGCAGCGATCTTGCAAACAGATACATCGAAAGTTGGGTAAAGAACGAACTTCTGCTCAAGAGAGCGGCAGAAACGGTTGATTTTGACCTGAACGAGATCAACAGAAAGGTAAACGATTATCGTTATGCGCTTATGGTCTTCGAGTTCAAAAAGGACTACCTGACCAAGAACCTCGATACCAGCATTTCCGAGGAAGAGATCAGGGAATATTATGACAGCCACCTGGATAATTTCCTGCTAAAGCAGAACATCATCAGAGGCAAATATTTCCAGGCACCACTTAAAGCTCCGAAGCTCAAAAGAGCACTGGGTTGGATCAAAAGTGATCAGGAAAAAGACTTTGAGGACCTCACATCGTTTTGTATTCAATTCGCCACCAGTTATTCAATTGAGGACACTGTATGGATCAATTTTGAGGACCTCATCGTAAATACACCCTTTCAATCGATACCGAATAAAATCCAATTCCTGAAAAGGAATCAATTTGTTGAAACGACCGACTCCCTTTTTCAATATAGCCTCTTTATTAAGGAGTATAAAATTCAGGATCAGCTTTCGCCGTTAGAGTTTGTACATGATCAGATCAAGAAGATCCTGATCAACAAAAGAAAGGTTGAATTGAGTGAAGAACTTGAGGACAGAATTTTGGGGGAAGCCAGGTTATCGAACAGCTTTGAGATCTATTAGGATATATATTGTCATACTGTTTTTGTTCCTGGGATGGGAAAAAGCTCATTCCCAGGATTCCATGTCGGTTGTGGTTGACAAAATAGTGGCTAAGGTTGACCATTTCATTATCCTCAAATCGGAGGCCGAACTGAACTATCTGCAATATCTGAGCAGCGGGCAGGACCTCAAGGGGAATGTAAAATGCAGGGTGTTTGAAAGCCTGATCATCAATAAGCTATTGTTGGCCAAGGCCGATATCGATTCTATCACGGTTGAGGAAGATATGGTGGAAGCCAACCTCAATCAGCGGATGTCCGTATTTATCTCCCAATTCGGATCAGAGGAAAAGCTTGAACAGTATTATGGCAAAACGGTTGAGGAATTCAAAGAGGAGTTCAGGGAGCAGGTCCGGGACCAGCTGGTCATACAAAGAATGGACGAGCAAATCACCCAGGGAATTGATGTCAACCCCAGGGAGGTGAGAAAATTTTTCTCAAAGATCCCTGAAGACAGTCTTCCCTATTTCTCCACTGAGGTCGAGGTAGGTCAGATCGTACATAAGGTTCAACAAGGTGCCGGATCAAGAGATGACGTCATACGCCAACTGAGAGAGATCAAGGATAAAATTGAGGCCGGCTTTGATTTTGCGGAAATGGCAAGGCTATATTCCCAGGATCCCGGTAATAAAGACAAGGGTGGAGAGCTTGGGTTTTGGAAAAAATCAGACCTGGATCCGGATTATGTGGCCGCGGCATTGGCACTTCGGCCCGGAGAGGTCTCAGATGTTGTAGAATCCCAATTCGGATTTCACCTGATCAAATTGGTTGAAGTGCGGGGGAATGAATTCAATTCAAGCCATATCCTGCTCAGGCCCAGCTTTTCAGAACTTGATGTGGTCCATGCGGCAAATTACCTCGACAGTATCCGCAACCTGATCGTGGTGGATTCCATGCCTTTTGAAAGGGCAGCCAGGGATTTTTCTGAAGACATTGTGACCGGATCCAATGGCGGAATTTTTACGGACCAAGGTTCCGGATCAACAAGGATCCCTATGGAAAACCTGGATACGGATCTTTTCTTTTTGATCGACACCATGAAAGTGGGACAAGTATCGAGGACATTGCCTTACCGCACCTACGATGGAACCGATGCACTTCGGATCATCTATTTCAAGTCAAAAGTCCCTCCACATAGAGCCAATCTGGAGGATGATTATCAGAAAATTTATTTTGCAGCTCTTGATGAAAAACGATTTCTGGCAAAAGAGGAATGGTTTTTGAAAACAAAAGACGAGGTATATATTCAGATAGATGATGAATATGCCGACTGCAAGATCCTGGAAAGTAACAAACCATGAACAAGTACAACTCTGACGTAGAATCCGCCGATGCTTTTAAGAAAGTCATCTCAGACCTTAAAAGCGAGATCCAAAAAAGGATCATCGGCCAGGAAGAAGTAATTCAACTTGTCCTGACCTCAATATTCTGCAACGGCCATAGTCTCCTCGTCGGTGTACCTGGATTGGCAAAAACCATGCTTGTGCAGACCATCTCCTCAGCTCTGGACCTTGATTTCAATCGTATTCAGTTCACTCCTGATCTAATGCCCTCGGATATTCTTGGATCCGAGACTCTAGATGCAAACAGAAATCTAAAATTCATCAGGGGACCGGTTTTCGCGAATATCATTCTTGCGGATGAGATCAACCGTACACCTCCCAAAACACAGTCCGCCCTCTTGGAAGCGATGCAGGAAAGAAAGGTGACCATTTCGGGCAATGATTATGAATTGCAGGCTCCTTTTTTTGTACTTGCCACACAAAATCCCATTGAACAGGAAGGAACCTATCCCCTCCCGGAAGCCCAGCTTGACAGGTTCATGTTTCAGATCAACCTTGACTATCCTGATTTCAAATCAGAGGTAGAGATCGTTACCAAAACAACGGCGATCGAAGAATCCAAGATTTCACATGTGCTGAATGCCGAGGAGATCATACATTTCCAGGAGTTGATCAGAAAGGTGCCGGTCCCGCAAAATGTCATTGAATATGCGGTAGAACTCGTTGCCAAAACAAGGAAGAACAGAGAAAAGGCGCATGAGATGGCCAATAACTATCTTGATTGGGGCGCCGGGCCAAGAGCATCACAATTCCTTATCCTGGGAGCAAAATGCAATGCGCTTTTCAACGGAAAATATTCACCCGATATCGAGGATGTAAAAAGCATTGCTGTTCCGGTCCTTCAGCATCGGATCATTCGAAATTTCAAGGCTGAATCGGAGGGCATCAGTATTTCCGAGATCATTGAAGCGCTGACCTAGGGATAAGAAATAATCAGGTCGCTGCCCTGCAATTCAGTTCTGTATTGAACCATAGGATTATTTGCAGGTCCCTCTTTAACAACGCCACTTAACTCAAACTGACTGGTACAGCAACTATCCCAAAAAAAGCTGCGGCTGGGATGAACGGTGATCTTGGCGCATTCGGATCTTGGAAGGTAGGAGCAATTTCTTTCGAAGGCCTTGATCTCCCCAAATCCGGTGCTCAAAAGAACAATTCCATTTACACCGCCTTCTATATAAACGTAGTTGTTCGGAAGCTGAAGTGAGGAATATTTTGGTTCCTGAAGGTTGACTTCTACAGAAAATTCATAAAGCAATTCCGTCAGTTCGGGATTGAAAGCCTCGTCTTCCCTGCAAGAGAATATCGGTGACAGAAAAAACAGGATAAAGATCCCTTTAGGAATATTCATAAAACCCTTTCCCGGATTTTTTCCCAAGATGTCCCGCAAGAACTTTTTGTTCCTGAATTCTGCTGGGTCTGAATTTCGGATCATAATGAAAGGATTCATACATGGAGCTGGTAACGGAGAAGTTGGTATCCACTCCGATCAGGTCCATCAGCCTGAATGGCCCCATCCTAAATCCTAACGACTCCAGGCTCTTGTCTATTGTTTCAATATCCGAAACCCCATCCTCAAGCATTTTCAGCGCCTCGACATAGAAATGTCTTGCAACCCTGTTGACCACGAAGCCAGGCGAATCCTTAACCATGATGGGGGTCTTACCCCAGGCAGCGGAAAGGTCAAAGATCCTTTTGGCGACGGCCGGATCGGTTTCGGCTCCCGATATGACCTCTACCAGTTTCATAATATGAGCCGGGTTAAAAAAATGCATACCCACGACCATCCGAGGCCGTTTCATCGGCTTGGCAATACTGGTAATCGGGATCGAGGAAGTATTGGTAGCGAATACGGTATTCGATCCATTCTGTGATTCGAGGTCGAGAAAAAGCTTTTGCTTGATCTCGAGTTTCTCGATGATCGCCTCAATGAAAATATCCGCTTTCAATCCTGAAGCTGATAATGCGGTCGTGATCCTTTTCTTTGATTCTTCGGCCTTCTCTCTGGTGATTTTTCCTCTTTCAATACCTTTCTCCAGGCTAGAAGAAATACCGATGACCGCCTTGGCAAGAACATCCTTGTCAACATCAAATAGCAGAACGTCATGGCCCGAAAGGGCAGCCACCTGGGCGATCCCCCTGCCCATTGTTCCTGCGCCCAGCACACATATCTTTTCTTTTGATCCCGTCTTGCTCATATTTCTCTTTGAAATTGTTGAAGGAATCGGACATCATTTTCAAAAAACAAACGAATGTCATTGATCTGGTATTTAAGCATAGTGATCCTTTCAATCCCCATTCCAAACGCAAATCCGGAGTATTCATCCGGATCGATATTGCTGCTCCTCAACACCCTGGGATCAACCATTCCGGCTCCTCCAATTTCGACCCAGCCTGTACCCTTGCATATTTTACATCCCTTTCCATTACAGAATGGACATGAAACATCCAGCTCAGCGGAAGGTTCGGTAAACGGGAAGAAAGATGGCCTCAATCTGATCTTGGTATTCTCACCAAAAAACTCCTTGGCGAAATGATAGAGCGTCTGCTTAAGATCCACGAAGCTTACCCCCCTGTTGATGTACAATCCTTCTACCTGATGAAAGATGCAATGAGCTCTTGCTGAAATGGCCTCGTTGCGAAAAACCCTTCCCGGAGAAAGTGTTCTGATCGGAGGTTTCTCATTTTCCATGACCCGGACCTGAACAGATGAGGTATGTGTTCTCAACGCGATATCAGGATCTTTTTCGATGAAAAAGGTATCCTGCATTTCTCTGGCCGGATGGTCCGGCGGAAAATTCAATGCTGTAAAGTTATGCCAATCATCTTCGATCTCAGGTCCATGAGATACGTTGAAGCCGATCCTTTCGAAGATCTTTACCATTTGATCGCGAACGATGGAGATCGGATGACTGCCACCCACTTGGCCGGGTTTTGAAGGCAATGTGGGATCAACCATTTCTCCGCTACCCTGGGCCTTATTGTTTCCCAAAAGTGCTTTTTGATCATCGAACTTCTTCTGGGCGAGAACCTTGACCTCATTTATGGCTTGTCCGACTTTCCTTTTCTCTTCGGGCAAAACATCCTTCAACCCCACAAACAAAGCCGGAACCTTGCCTTTTTTACTCAAAAATTCCAGCCTGAATTTTTCGAGTTCCTCGGAGCTGGAGATTGAGAATTTCCCGATCTCCGCTTTTACCTTTTCAATTTCCGCGTTCATGTGCTGCAAATATAGCTAAGGGGCATCTCAGGAGGAATTAATAGGGTTTTTGCGAAACAAAAAAAATCAGCTATCGTAATCAATTGTCTATATTTGGTGCAAAATGGGCAAAAGGATTTACCAGATATTCGGTCTCGGTTTAATGATGTTGATCATTTCTTTGATCAGCCAGGACGTATGTGCCAAGAGACCTGGGCAATTTCTTGTCCCTCCCCCACCTCCACCCAAAGCCTTTGGGCATCCCACTCCCAACATAAAACTGATCCCGGCCTTGATGTACTCAACCATTGGGCTGGAGTTTGAATATCCGACGGGAAGAATGTCGTTCGGCGGAACTGCTTTTTGGAAATATGGCAATGGCTATGGGGCCAGCAGCAATACCCAACGACCCGAAGAATACCAGGAACTTGGCTACAGGATTGAAGCTTTCGGAAGATATTACTTCAAGGATCTTGCCCCCATCGGTTTTTTTGGCGAAGCCAAAGTTTATTATAACAACATCATGTATTGGGATGGAAACCCGATCCCATTTACACTATACACCCAGGGAAGGCCTGAAAACAATGGACAACCCGCCGAAATCAAGAAACCCAAGCCAATCGGATTCGGAATTGGTGGTGGATTCCAGGCCACCATAGTGCCGAAGATCGTAATCGCCTATGTAAAGTTAGGCTTGGAGTTTAATCAGGACACCTACGACAATTACCTGATTTCCCTATATTTCCAGCCCGCAATTGGATATATATTCTAAATGAGAATCCTACTCTTTCTGATCGTGCTAAGTGCATTTACCTTCGCTTGCGAAAAGAGAGAGGTGACCGAGGACGCCTCGCTGTTCGGGAACTGGGAGGATGACCTGGTGAAGTATACCTTTCAATCCAACATGGAATTCGGTAAAAAGACCCTTATTCCTGACCCATTTGATACTTTGCAGATCGATTCTTCCTGGGGCGAGTTCAAGGTATACAACAATGAGATCCTGGTTTTCACCTTTGAAGGATACAGGATCAAAACGGGGGAGACAGTAGATAGTACATACCTTGGTCCGACATGGAATTACAGGATCGAAGGGAACCTTTTGCGCTATCAAAGCAGCACCAACATCGGCACTCTCATAAAGGTGCCCTGATTTGAAAAGCCCCATTCTTGCCCTGATCCACAAGGACTTCCTGATCGAATGGCGAAACAGGGTCGTTATTTCCGGTGCGCTGTTGTATACTTTCAGCTCCATATTCATTACCTATCTCAGTTTTGAAGTTTCCACTGCTCCTTTCAATGGTTCAACCTGGCAAACCCTGTTCTGGGTGATTTTCGTTTTTGCTGCAACGAACTTGGTGTCCAGAAGTTTTTTCAAGGAAGAGGATCGCTCCAAACTATACTACTATCAACTGAGCTCGCCGGAATCAATCATTCTGGCCAAAACGGTATACAATGCGATGGTTCTTTTCGGTCTAAGCACCCTGACCTGGATCATCTATTCACTTGTTTTTGGTTCTCCCGTTGTACTGGAATCCTTGTTTTTTCTGATCCTGCTGATCGCCTCAGTCTCGTTTGCATCCTCCCTCACCCTGATCTCGGCCATTTCTTCCAAAGGCAGTAATCAATCCACGCTAATGGTGGTTCTCGGATTTCCAATCGTCATTCCGCAGATACTCCTGCTGATCAGAAGCACGCAGTATTCCTTTCTTACTTCCGGATGGGAAAATGTCGGCCAATCCATTCTGACCCTGTTAGCCATTGACGCCATTCTTTTGGCGCTTTCCTACATGCTATTTCCTTATCTTTGGCGCTCGTAAAATGACAGCATTTGATCGCCCCTTTTTTAGGATCCTGACTCTCATTCTTCTTCTATACACCCTGGTCGGAGGGCTGTTATTGCCTGTCCCCAAGGTTCCCCAGTTATATGAATCCATCAGAAATCTATACTACCATGTGAGTATGTGGTTCAGCATGATGATCATACTTTCCATATCGATCTATCACTCTATAAAATACCTTTCCGGACAGAAAATGGAGGATGACATCAAGGCGGTTGAATTTGTCAATGCCGGAATAATTCTGGGGGTTTTGGGCATATGCACCGGTGCTTTGTGGGCCAGGTTTACATGGGGAGAATTCTGGAGCTCAGACCCAAAACAAAATGGAGCAGCGGTAGCTCTTTTGATCTACTTCGGCTATCTGGTTTTAAGATCAAGTATTACGGATGAGCAGACAAGAGCCAGGGTTTCTGCCATCTTCAACATATTTGCTTTCGCCTCCCTGGTACCATTGCTGTATATACTTCCGAGGATGGTCGAATCACTGCATCCCGGAGCTGAGGGAAATCCGGGCTTCAGCGAATACGATCTTGATAATTCCATGAGATTCGTCTTCTATCCCTCCATCCTGGCTTGGACCTTCCTTTTCATTTGGATCAGCAGATTAAGGATAAGATTGAACCTTTTGAACCAAAGAATTCTTGAATCTTAAAAGATGACTAAAAAAGGAATCAAAATCGCATTATTTCTTGTTGTATTCATGGTTTCCATGGGTTTTGGACAGGCTGAAGAAATGGCAGAGACCATGAGATCCAATGGGAAAATATTTGTGGTTGTGGGGGTGATACTCATCATTTTTAGTGGAATTTTGCTTTACCTTTTTTCCACAGGAAAAAAGGTTGAGAAGCTTGAAAGGAAAATAAAAGAACTCGAAGGAGGGTCATGAAAAAAACACATATCATCGTTCTTGTGATCATTGCTGCATGCATTGCGATCATCATGTCAACCGCTGGAGATGCCAGCCAATATGTGAGTTTCAGAGATGCACGTGAAATGGCTGAATCCGGAAACGACAAGCTATTCCATGTCGTAGGAGAACTTCCAAAAGATCAGGAGGGAAATATCCTTGGGATGGACGAGTCACAAAAACTGATGTTCTCCTTTGATCTGGTAGATACCAACAATGAAATCGGAAGGGTGATTTACGCCGAACCCAAGCCGGTAGATTTTGAAAGGGCCGAGAAAGTGGTGGTCGTAGGCAAAATGGATGGCGAGCAGTTTGTGGCGGAAAAAATCCTCATGAAATGCCCGTCAAAATATGTTGAGGAAGAAATAACAGAGACTTCCTGATGCTTCATCTCTTCCCGGGCCAGCTCGGCCATTTTTTTGTCGTTACGGCATTCGTCTTTGCCGGAGCCTCCGCATTGGCATATTTCCTTGGATTAAGATCCGAGAACCCGGAAGATTCAAAAAAATATACCCGATTTGGACGTACCTTCTTTTTGATCCATGCGGTTTCAGCGGTGGGGACAGTGGTGATGCTGTTTTGGATCATTTACAACCACTACTATGAGTACCATTATGCATGGTCTCATTCTTCGAACAATCTTCCGGTCTACTACATGATCTCATGCTTCTGGGAAGGGCAGGAAGGCAGTTTTCTTCTGTGGATATTCTGGCATGTGGTCCTTGGATCCTTGTTGATCATCTTGCATCCAAAATGGGAAGCTCCTACCATGATGGTCTTCATGATGGTTCAGGCTTTCCTCGGCTCTATGATCCTCGGTGTGATCCTGCCAGGGATACAACTCAAAATCGGCAGTTCGCCTTTCATCCTTCTACGAGAATTCATGCAGGATGCCCCGATATTTGCAACCAACCCGGATTTTGTTCCCGAAGACGGGACAGGACTCAATCCCCTGCTTCAGAATTATTGGATGGTCATTCATCCACCGGTAACCTTCCTGGGATTTGCATCCTGCCTTATTCCCTTTTCTTTTCTCATAGGCGCTCTTGTCAAAAAGGATTATAAGGGCTGGGTATCCTATGCCCTACCCTGGTCGCTCTTTGCTGTATTTTTTCTCGGACTGGGCATCATTATGGGTGGCTACTGGGCTTATGAAACACTGAATTTCGGAGGGTACTGGAACTGGGATCCCGTGGAAAACGCGGTTTATATTCCCTGGCTGGTACTGGTTGCATCGGTGCATACGCTGTTCATGTCCAGGACCTACGGCAAATCGCTGAAGGCAAGTATGATCCTGGTAGTAGCCACATTTTCCCTGATCCTATATTCCACCTTCCTGACGCGCTCGGGAGTTCTTGGAGATACTTCGGTTCATTCTTTCACCGATCTGGGTCTCTCCGGACAATTGCTGATCTACCTCCTTTTCTTTGTTGGCCTATCGATATTTCTCCTGGCGAGAAATTGGAAATCTGTTCCGGACCAAAGCAAGGAATTGAATTCCTATAGCCGGGAGTTCTGGGTATTCATCGGTGTATTCATGTTGATCCTGGCTTCCTTCCAGGTCTTGATGACCACATCCATACCTGTTTTCAATACCATTCTCAACAATCTGGGAATTAGCAGCAATCTTGCTCCTCCGGCAGATCCCATGGCCCATTATGGTACCGCACAGTTATGGTTCGCCGTTGGGATTTCAGTTCTTTCTGCGCTGGGACCGTTTTTTTGGTGGAATAGACTGGACTGGACTTCTTTTAAGAATCATGTTACTCTTCCATTGATCATCTCCCTTCTCGGTTCATCGCTGATCATGCTCCTTTGGGGAATCCAGAACATTTCGTACATCCTGCTTCTGACATGCGCCATTTTCGCCATTTCTGCCAACCTTTTTACGCTTCAGAAATTATATAAGGCCGGTCTGAGACTCACTGGCGGGAGCATTGCCCATATAGGCCTTGCAATACTTCTGATTGGAATCCTGTTTTCTTCGGGCTATTCCAGGACCGTATCTCAAAACCTGAGTGGGAAGATCTACCATGAGGAATTCTCTGATGAGATGAATCTAAAGAATGTTCTTCTCTGGAGAGGAAAAACCTATCAGATGGGCGAGTATTCGCTCACATACCTGGGGCCTCGAGTTGAGACCCGCTATGGATCCGAGATGATCGACAGGGATAAGATCATTCAAACCAGCGACCCGAATTTCGTGATCATCGAAAATGAAGTCGAGCCCGGCTCCGAAATCCCAAAGCAGTCTGTTGATACAGTAGAGATCATCGCTGAGAATAACTATTATGAGATCGAGGTTTCCATGGAAAACGGGAAGCGGTTCACCCTCTTTCCGAGAGCACAGATCAACCCGGATATGGGAGGACTGCTGGCCTCGCCCGATGTCAAAAAGTTCTTCAATCGTGATCTCTATGCCCATGTTTCTTCAATCGTGAATCCTGAAGAGCCCGTAGAATGGAAAAATGAGACTTCGTTGAGAATTAAGATCGGAGACACCATCTTTCTGAAAGATCATCCTGCGGTTTTTGAAAAGATGGAGACGATCGAAGAAATCGCCGGGCATCAGCTAAGCGATGGTGATGTGGGGGTAAAAGCGCGGATCAGGATCTTTGGTCCGGGTGAGGAAGAGTTCATAGAACCGATATTCATTATTCACGATCAGATGATCGGCCGACTCCCGGACGAGAGCATAGGGCTGGGATTAAGGCTCACGCTTATGGAGATCCTTCCGGATGAAAATCTGTTTGTCTTTAAGTTTCAGTCTACCCAGGCTGATTACGTCATCCTGAAAGCCATGGAAAAACCATGGATCAATTTACTCTGGGGAGGAACTCTGCTCTGCCTGTTTGGTGTGATCCTCTCCATGAGCAGAAGATTTAAGGATCTAAAAACGGATTAGAGGATGCCTGCCTCTTTCAGAATTTCAATTGTTGGCGCTGGAAATCTGGCCTGGAGTCTTGCCAAAAGCCTGGAGGATGCAGGCCATGAGGTTCGTGAGATCTTCAGTCAGCATATTGAAAACTCGGAGGAGCTCTGTACGGAACTCTATGATGCCGTCCCTACCGAGGATCGGGATTTCAGTCGTTCCACATCCGAGATATTTCTAGTTGCACTCAATGATGATGTACTCCTTGCGGAAATAGGCTCATTTTCTTTTCCGGAAGAATCTCTTGTGGCACATTGTTCCGGAGCAGCTCCTATGGGGATCCTCAGTGAAAGCGCCGGGCAGTTCGGTGTTTTTTACCCGTTACAGAGTTTTACCAAGGGTCAGTATTCCGATTTCAAAGGAATTCCTATTCTATTGGAAGCCAATGATTATCACGGCTATGAATCCCTGGAATCACTGGCAGGTTCACTGAGTCAACAGGTGCTGAAGGTTTCAAGTGACAGCCGGAAAAAAATTCACCTTGCAGCGGTTTTCGGGTCCAATTTCACCAACCACCTCCTTAGCATTGCCAGGAAACAACTCGAACAAGAGCAGTTGAGTCTTTCGGTCCTGAAACCCCTTGTTCTCTGGACCATTCAAAAGGCCTTCGATCTTGGGCCGGAGAGATCACAAACCGGTCCAGCCTTGAGAAAAGATTTTGAGGTGATCGATGAACACCTGAAGATGCTCGAGGGAAATACGGAACTCGTTGATCTCTATGAAAACTTCACAAGGCAGGACCGGTTTGTGATCTCTCCGGCCCAAGATCGAAGGCCTTTTGAATGGTCCAGAGAA
>JANQHS010000120.1 GCA_028282565.1 Cytophagales bacterium
ACTTCCCATCACCACCAGAATTCCAGACATCACCATCCATTGCCATAATCTGAACTCAGGCAAATAATACGAAAGCGCCAATGCCATGAGCATGGCCAGGATCAACCCACCAGTGAAGCCTTCCCAGGTCTTTTTCGGAGAAATTCTTTCAAACAACTTTCGGTTCCCAAAAACGCGACCCGCGAAATAAGCCCCAGTATCACTCGCCCAGAGCAAAAGAAAAGTTCCGACCATCAAATTCCAATGATATGAATCCTGTTTAAAGGCCATCCACGTCAATAACGAAAAGGGAATCGCGACATATACTATACCCAAAACGGTATATGCGATATTGGTAAATGGCTTGAGTTCCTTTTGATAGAGCTTGATGATGAAGATCAGACTGATCAGGGGGAAAAGCAATAAGAAGTAATTTGCCGGGATGTAATTATTCCTGACCAGGAAGGTAAGGAGGATCAATACATTGCCGATAATCGTACCGTAGGTCTTGAGCGGGAATTTTCCATCCACCCCGGCAAGAATGTAGAACTCGGCCTGAGTGGCGGTTGATAAGAACAAGATCAAAACCAGAAAGGTCCAGGAATTCCAGGAGATCAAAAAAATGACTGCCGCAGCCCCAATGATCCCGACTACCAACCGCTTCTGAAGATTGTTGAGCTTATTCAAATTTGATCTCTTTTTCGATAAGGTTAATGGCCTTGAGGACATTGTCAGGAGAGACATGAACCTCAAAATTTCCGAAATGAATATTTGAATCCTTTTTATTCACGATCACCGGATGAATATCAAACTCCTCTAATCTTGCTTTAACGATCTCCGCTCGATAAGGATTGGCTGACTTATAAACCGGTTGCCAATTCTTCATTTTGTACCGTAAGAATTAAAGATCATCCTCCTGATCGTCAAATAAATCGAAATCGAAAGTACCAAGGAAATCAGGAACTGCACCCAACTCACCGAGAGGTTTTCAGAAATGTCAATATCGATATAACCCAACTTATACAGACCTGCCAGGATCAGGCTGAATGCGTTGTTCACAAAGTGACCAAAAATCGGGAGGTAAATATTCCCAGACCAGAAATAAAGATAGCCAAACACCATACCCAGCAGCATTCTTGGCAACAGGCCGGAAACCTGAAAATGAAATACTCCGAAGATCAGAGATGAAATAAAAATGCCCGCAAAAACATTTTTGGTAAGCCCGATCAGGTAGGGTTGAAGATACCCTCTGAATACCAACTCCTCTCCCACAGCTGGAAGAATAGACATCACTACAAAAGCAAGTAAAAATTCTCCAACAGAGTCAAAATCGATGAAGAACGCCGCCATATCATCATACTGACTATCAAGAATGGAGATCTCCTCTAAGAAACCCTGCCAGGATTCTGGCCAGTATTGGGGTTGAAAAGCTTCTACCAGTCCTGAATTAAATGGCAGCAAAGCAACAACCAACAGGGAAAGAAGCAAATATATACCACCATTCGACGGGGATCTCTTGATCCGGTCGATCATTGACCTGCCTTCAAAATATTTTGAATAGACCCAGGGCGTTACGATGAATGTTACAACGGCGATGATGCCTTGCATCAAAATGATCAAGGGCCGGCTGCCTTCTATTGATGCGGGATCCTCGATGATCTTAACCAAAACGTCCAAATCCAAACCCACAAAAGGAAGGCAAACAAGGAAGGCGAGGAAGTTTCCAATGAACATTCCAGCCAACAGCATGGCCATAAAAACCAGCAATTTGCCCCAGCTTGATCCCTGATCTGTACCTGATACTTCCATTTAGAAGGAATAAGAAGTAATTTTGCGGCAAAATAAAGCATTTGGTCAAGATCGGTAACATAGAACTCGGGGACTTTCCCCTGTTGCTTGCTCCGATGGAAGATGTCAGTGATCCTCCATTTCGTGCGGTATGCAAGGAGGCAGGTGCGGATATGATGTATACGGAGTTCATCTCTTCCGAAGGCCTGATCAGAGATGCCGCCAAAAGCGTGAAAAAGCTTGACATCTTTGAATACGAGAGGCCCATAGGGATCCAGATCTTTGGAGATAAGATCGAGGTGATGCGCGAGGCAGCCGCCCTGGCTGAAGCCGCGGGGCCGGACCTGATCGATATCAATTATGGCTGCCCTGTAAAAAAGGTGGCCTGCAAAGGCGCGGGTGCCGGAATACTCAGGGACCTTCCCAAAATGCAGAAGATGACAGAAGAGATTGTGAAAAACACCTCTCTTCCTGTTACGGTCAAAACCAGGTTAGGCTGGGATGATCAAACCATCAATATTCATGAATCCGCCAGAAGACTTCAGGACGTCGGAATACAGGCCCTTACCGTTCATGGCAGAACACGTAAGCAGATGTATAAGGGAGTCGCGGACTGGCTGCCCATTTCGGAGGTCAAAAACAGTCCCGATATCAAGATCCCGATCTTCGGAAACGGAGATATTGACAGCCCGGAGAAGGCTCTGGAATACAAGGAAAAATACGGCGTTGACGGGATCATGATCGGTAGGGCATCCATCGGGTACCCCTGGATTTTCGCTGAGATCAAGGAATTCCTGAATACGGGAATGAAACTCTCCCCTCCTACAATAGATGAGCGCGTTAAGATTTGTCTGAAACATTTCGACTTTTCAATCAGGTGGAAGGGTGACAAACTTGGGGTACTCGAGATGCGCAGGCATTATTCTCAATACTTCAAAGGCATTCCGAATTTTAAACCTGTCCGAAGCAGACTGGTTGAGTTAACAAGTCCTGAGGAGATCAGGGAAACCCTGTTGGAAGTAGGAGAAAAGTTCGCGGAGGAGCCGATCTTTGCCTGATCACCAGTCAAACAGGATTGGATGGAAATCCTGGTTTTTACTGATCATACTGGCTATTATCTGGGGTTCTTCCTTTATCATGATCAAGAGGGGGTTAGAACATTTTTCGCCTCTTGAGGTGGCTTCGCTCAGGATATTGGCGGCAGCCATGCTCCTTTCTCCCCTTTCGATCCCGGCGCTGAAAAGCATCAGGAAAGATCAGATTTTTCCAATGTTACTCATCGGGGCTATGGGGAGTCTCGTCCCCGCATTCCTGTTTGCCACAGCTCAGTCGAGAATCCCGAGTTCGATGGCCGGCATTCTCAATGGTTTGACACCTGTATTTGCGCTCATCGTGGGAGGTTTATTTTTCAACCAGGGTTTTCAGAAGAATAGAATATGGGGAATTCTCATCGGCCTCGTCGGCTGCGGTTTTCTGATCTTCTTGAGGTCCGATGGTCAGCTGGGAGGCCTGAACTCCTATGCGTTGCTGATCGTTGCAGCAACTCTTTGCTATGGCACCAGTGTAAATCTGGTCAACTACTTCTTCAAGGGCATGGCCGCAAAGGTGACTTCCTCGGTAAGCCTGCTTTCGGTGGGCCCTATAGGACTCTTCCTCGTGCTATACTACGGTCTACCTATAAAAGTCATGGAAAATCCGGAAACCTGGCCTTCCTTCCTGGCGATTTTGTTCCTGGGTTTTTTTTCCACCGGCATTGCCCTGCTCCTTTTCTACAAGCTGTTGAACATGTCTAATCCCATCTTTGGCAGTTCAGTTACCTATCTGATCCCGGTGGTTGCGATGGTCTGGGGTGTATTCGATGGCGAGAGCATGCACTTCTTCTATTTTCTTTCGCTGGGGATGATCCTCGTTGGGGTCTGGTTTATCAGTCGGCGCTGATCTTTTCAATCCGGGAGATGGGATAGAGCCGGTATTCCGGTTCCTTGTACGGGCTCTTTTCAAATATGAATAGGTATTGTAGATAGGGACTGCTCGCAAATTCCCGATCTGCTATTTTGCGCTCTTCAAATTCCCTCTTTACCTCAGGGTTGTTGTTCAGGAATTCTTCCGCATAGGCATCAAACACATAAGTGCTGAACCATTCATGACGTTGTAGAATCGGGTCAAAATAATTCCACCTGAAATAAGAGTCGGTGGCGGTAGGCTCCAGGGTTTCCATGATGAATCTCACTTTTTGCTGGTCGGTATAAACCAGATAGTCTCCCTTTTCAAATCGAATATTTGACTCCACACGTTCACGGCCGACTTTCCAATGATAGTGGTGGCCACCGTTCATTCTTTGGGAAGTCTCCAGATCGACAATACGATAGCGCATCGCTTCGACATGTTCATCCGGTTCATCTATGCGAGTCAACTTCACCCCATTCCTTTTAAGCTCCTTGGCAACATTCTCCCAGGCAAAAGGAATGTGGTAGGCAAAAGGTGCAGAAACAGAATCGGAGACATTAAAATGTTCGTAGAAGCTGATCTCTTCTTCGTAGGGTTTTTCCCGATCATAATACCACAATGTATCATCGGTAACGCTGGAAATCTTCCATACCCGCTGGAAACCCTTGAACATAATCTTCTCTTCCCTATCAAAATCGACATCCCATTGGATCGGGAATACAGTCTTATCCTGAGCAATGGTTTTCGAAAGCCTCTTTGTTTCCTTGATCTCTTCTCTGTACTTCAGCCCCATTCGGCCAAATTCCAGAAGGAAATCAAATGTTGAGTATACCCTTTCCCGATAAGGCTTAAGCATGTGATTTTCCAGCATAAATCCGAGCGTATGATGAATTGCGGCGAAGCCGGTAGAGTATCTCGGAGAGTCGAAGAATTGGGCATAACCGTTGAGGGGATCTTTTCCAAAAACGTTCACATAGGGAGTCATCTCATGTCCGGCCCTTTTCATTTTCTGAAACAGGAAGGGCTCCAACTTACTCTTGAGCAATTCCTTTTGAGGCTTATACAATTTGTCATGGCCTGTACTCAACAGGGTATTGGTATATGAATAATCCGCTCCGTTGCTGACATGGGTATCCAGAAACAGATCAGGGTCCCAGTTCACAAATGCCTTTTGAAAAAGTCGCGTATTTCGGGAATCAGCTTTAATAAAATCCCTGTTCAGGTCGAGGTTTCTGGCATTACCCCTGGACCCGAACTGCGTGGGTCCGTTCTGATTAGCCCTGCGATAAGGTTTTTGATTTTTACATCCGCCAACATTGTAAACGGGAAAGACAACAAATATCAGATCCTTGAACTCTTTCATTTCCTCCTGTCCATTGAGGATCACATCAAAAAAGATCATACTGGCATCGATTCCGTCAGACTCACCGGGATGAATGCCGTTCATGATCATGATCACGGTCTTATCCTTCCGGGAGGGATGGTGTGGGTCGAAGATCATGTCCTGCGAAACCACAAAGAGATGTAATGGTTCTCCTGCATCAGAAGGGCCCAACTCCGTGAGTTTGGCCTGAGTATAATGCTCATCCAGGGTTTTATAATGATCGATGATCTCCTCATAGCCAGCCGTCTCTTTTCCCTTGCTCTGCTCAAAGGGCGTTTTGAATTTGGTATCGTAATGGTATTGGGAAAGCCCTGAATGCCAGGCGATGATCAAAATGGAAGCAACAAAAAAAGATCTCATGGTCCAGGTTTTTAATAATACACCTTAATTTGCCAAAAAGGGGCCACCAAAAAAGGAAAAATCTGTGAAGATTGCATTTTGCATAAACACGGCTTGGAACATCTACAATTTCCGGAAAATCCTGATCGAACATTTCGTCTCCCAAGGCCATGAAGTGATATGCATTGCACCAAAAGATAATTTCTCAGAAAAGCTCAACGCCCTTGGATGCAGGGTTTTTGATATCAAACTGAATTCAAAGGGAAGCAACCCGATTCAGGATATCATGTTTGGTATCAAGCTCACCCAAATTCTCAAGGAGGAGAAACCTGATGTGCTCCTCAGCTATACCATCAAGCCCAATATTTACGGAAGCTTGTTTACCCGTTTTCACAAGATCCCCGTCATAGCCAACGTATCCGGGCTGGGCACAACCTTTATCAGAGAGAACCTGACCTCCTTCTTTGCCAAAATGCTTTATAGGATCAGCCTGAAAAGGGCTGCGCTGGTGTTCTTTCAAAATCGGGAAGATCTGGAGCTATTTTCCGATCTCGGACTTGTCCCCGCTGAAAAAGCCCAATTGGTCCCGGGATCCGGGGTGGATACGGACCTCTTTTCACCCAAAGCAGTCCAAAGGGAAAATGGCCGAGCCTTTACCTTCCTCATGCTTTCGAGGATCATTTATGATAAGGGGATCAGGGAATTGCTTGAAGCATCCAAAGCACTGGCCAGGAAAAACCAGGATTTCAGGGTGATACTCTCAGGAAAAATTGAAGACGATGCCAGACTTGGACCCGCAAAAGGGGAATTCCTCAAATCCATTGAAAACAGTCCGGTTGAGTATAGGCCCTTCAGTGAAAAAATCCGTGAACTCATCGCCGGATCGGATTGCATCATCTTGCCAAGCTACCGGGAGGGCCTCCCAAAATCCCTCTTGGAAGGAGCATCAATGCAGAAGCCATTGATTGCCACAGACGTACCAGGGTGCAGAGAGGTGGTAAAAGATGGCTTAAATGGTTTCCTTTGCAGGCCAATGGACCATCTATCCCTAGCGGAAGCCATGAAGAGGATTTTAGATACGCCAAGAAGAGAACTTGAAAACATGGGAATTCATGGAAGAAGATTGGTTCTTGATCGATTCTCAAAGGACCTGGTGATCCAAGAGTATTCAAAAGCATTGGAAAAGTTACAGAACTAGTATAATGGAGATAAGGGAAACCAGATTAAAGGGATTGCTGGAAATCAAGCCTTCACTGTTTCCGGATGAGAGGGGAAGGTTCTTCGAAGCCTGGAATGACCGCAGATTCAAAGAGCAGGGTTTGGATCTAAACTTTGTCCAGGATAATCACTCTTTCTCCAAAAAAGGTGTCCTTAGAGGGCTGCACTTGCAAAACCCTCCGTTTGAGCAGGGAAAGCTGGTTTTCGTGGTGAGTGGAAGAGCCATTGATGTCGCTGTTGATATCCGCAGAGATTCTCCCACCTATGGTCAGTATGAAAAATTCCTTTTGGACGGAGAAAAGTCGAATATGATCTATTTGCCTCCCGGTTTTGCCCATGGGTTCCTGACATTGGAGGAAACAAATCTCACCTACAAATGCACCAATTACTACGATAAGAACTCGGAAACCGGGGTGCTATGGAACAGCCCTGATCTGAATATTGATTGGGGCATGGAAAATCCGCTGATCTCTGAAAAAGACGCAGTTTTGCCAAAGTTTTCAGAATTTAAAAGCCTTTTCTGATGAGCCCTAAAACATATAGTACCCTTATTTTGCTGACCATATTGGTGCTCTCGGGCTGTAAAACCTATAGGTCGAACATCATGTTCAAGACCAAGGATTATGAAAATGATGCCGCAGTTGAAGCGGCTATGAAAGAGGCCGAAAAAAATTACCACTACAAGGTCAATGATCGAATGACCCTGAGGGTAGAGACCAACGGAGGCGAGGCCCTCATCGATCCGAATCTGCAGATGAGAAGAGAACTTATCGGTACCGCCAATATCAATCAGGCCAATCAAAATGAGGACCAGGTGGATTATCTGATCCAACAGGATGGAAAAGCAAACCTTCCAATGATCGGTTTTGTGAAAATTGAAGGACATACGATTCGCGAAGTAGACTCAATTCTAGTTGGATATTACAGCAAGTTTTATGAAAAACCATTCGTAAAAACCAATGTTTCCAATCGCAGAGTTTTTGTATTCCTGGGTCAAACAGCCCAGGTCGTTCCGCTGAACAATGAGAATATGACGGTCATAGAGGTCATCGCCTCGGCCGGAGGAATGAATGATGATACCAAGGCCGAGAATATCCGCCTTATCAGGGGGGATCTGAGCAACCCCTATGTAGAGGTGATCGATCTGACCACAATACAGGGAATGCAAAGAGCAAACCTACAGGTAAGAGCGGAAGACATCGTATACGTTGAGCCCATCAGAAGGGTAGCCAATGAAGCAATACGTGATGTCACCCCCCTACTGACCTTTGCAACGAGCCTTCTGGCGATCGCAGTGATCATTTCAACCCTTCGATGAGTTCCCGGCAAAACGAACATAGTGAACTGAAATCAGCACTTCCAGGAGAGGGCCTGGTTGGAGAATTTGATATCTCTAAATTTCTCCAGATCGTGCGAAGTAGTTGGTGGGTGATCCTGATCCTCTTTTTTGCAGGATTCGCAGGTTCCTATTTGTTTCTCAGGTATACGGTCCCCCTTTTCGAGTCCTATTCGATTCTCAAGCTGGATATCAAATCTGATTCAGGGGTTCTGGGGTTGGAAACCTTCTCCGGCTCAAATCGAAGTTCAACAGTGCTGAGCGGCGAGGTTGAATTGATCAAATCGGATCTGATCCATAATCTGGTAATCGATGATCTCAAGGACCTCGAGATCTCTTATTACTCAAAGGGAAAGATCAAAGATGAGGAGAGATTCAGAACAGCTCCTTTCAAGGTTGAGGTGATCAAGGCCAATGCCAACCTGCACAATGTTCCTATCCATATCAAGATTATCGACAAAAACACATTTGAACTGGAGTTGGAAAACGATGGTCAGGCCCAGGATAACAGATTCAGGTTTGGTGAACTGATCAAAAGTGAAAATGCGGAGTTCAGAATAACAATCAAGGACGTAGATCAGGAGCAATTCAATCTGGACGGGTACTATTTTATTCTGAACAGCAGAAATCATCTTTTGCGTTATATGAAGCAAAACCTGCAGGTTGGGGTTTTGAATCCTACCGCCAATACCATCAGTATTTCCTTCCAGGACCCAAACAGGTTCAAGGCAAAGGCGATCGTCAAAACAATAAATGCTGTCTACCTGAGCGAGACCCTGGCTTTGAAAAAAAGGGCATCATCACAGACGATCAATTTTCTCAACTATCAATTGGCAAGAACGGACAGCCTGCTGGGCAATTCTGAAAAAGAGATCGAAGATTTTATCAGGGAGCATAAAACGACGAATATCCTGGAAGAGGTCAACGAAGTAAACGTCGAGATCGAAGCACTCAAGGATGAGATGGAAATGACCCGCCTGGAGATCCGCTGGATCGACAATTTTGAACTTAAGTTTTCAAACCAGGATTCTCTGGGCAGCTATTTGGAGATCGGCTATTTCCCCAACGAACTTCTTCAACAGGCCTCTGCTGAATTATACAGGGCCAAGGAGGAGTTTAACAAGGTTCAGTTCTCTTCCAAGGAATCAACCCTGATCTACCAATACAAAAAAGAAGGGTATGAGAACTCGATCAGCCAGATGAAACTTCTGATCAAGGATGAAAGAAACAGGCTTCTCGAAAAACTGGATATGCTGAGGAAGAAATCCAGAGAGCTTGAAGATGAATTATCCACTTTGCCTGAAAGACGCACCGAGTACAATCGCCTAAAGCGCTACTATGATCTCAATGAGAAGTTCTATCTGCTTTTAATGGATAAGAAGGCGGAATATGGAATATCTGAAGCGGGTACTGTGCCGGAATTCCAGATCCTTTCCCCGGCAAACTTACCAACCAACAGGATCTCACCCTTGGCCTTGAACGTTTATGTGGCAGGAATGGGCATGGCAGTGGCCTTTAGCCTTCTTTTCGTATTCTTCAAATTCCTTACCCACAACACCATCGATACTTTGGAGGAGGTTGAGAACATTGTCGACACACCGATTATCGGAGCAGTGCCTAAGAGAAAAAGTATGGAGGGAAGTCACTCCCAATTGGTGATTCATCACAATCCCAAATCCGCCATCTCGGAGGCATTTCGGACCATCAGGACCAATATGGATTTTATCTCACCCAATGGAAATGATAAGCTGATCTCAGTGACATCAACAGTTTCGGGGGAAGGCAAAACCTTTGTGGCCGCAAACCTTGGTGGCATCATTTCAATGTCCAATAAAAAGGTGATCATTCTCGATTTGGATATGAGAAAACCAAAGGTCCACCTGGTTTTTGACGGGGACAATGGACTTGGAATGAGCAATATCCTGATCGGAAAAAACAGCTTTAGCGATTGTGTGAAAACCACCGAGCTTGAAAACCTCTTTTACATCCCTTCAGGGCCCATCCCTCCAAATCCTTCTGAGTTAATATTGCTTGAGTCATTTGACAAGCTTCTTAAAGATCTAGCTCAAGAATTTGACCTTATCATCATGGATTCTCCACCTGTCGGTCTTGTAACGGATGGGGTATTGCTCATGAAAAAAGCCAGTATTCCTATATACGTTGTGAGAGCGGGTTTTACGAAGAAAGGATTCCACAGGGTCATTGAAAGTCTGACCGTTCAAAATCATGTTCGAAATCTTTCGATCATTTTCAACGGACAAAACATGAAACGGGGATCCAAATATGGATATGGGTACGGATACGGATACGGAGCGGGTTATTATGAAGAGAAAAAAGAAAAGGCCGGGATCTTTCGGCTCTTCGCTTGAATATCATGTTTGGCCTCTTTAAGAAAAACCACCAGCCTGATCCATTTCTTTCCTCTCTAAAAACGGATATCCATTCGCACTTGATCCCAGGAATTGATGATGGAGTAAAATCCCTTGAAGAATCCATCAAGGTCGCCCGTGGATTCGAAGATCTTGGCTATGGTCGCATCATCACAACGCCGCACATTTATCCTGGTGTATATGACAATAACCCGACCATTATCCGGAAAGGATTCGAAGAGGTTCGCGAGTTTTACAAACAGGAAGGCCTGGATATCGAGATTTCGGTAGCTGCGGAATATTTTGTCGACGAACATTTGTTGGAATCTCTGAAGTCAAACCAAGAACTGATGACCTTTGGCAACAATCTCATCCTTCTTGAAACAGGTTTTTACGAACCTCCGATGATCTTTGATGAGGTGATCTTCCTTTTGAGAAGTCGACAGATCACCCCCGTCTTCGCCCATCCGGAAAGGTATGTTTACATTCAGAACAAACCCGAACTCGCAAAATCCTATTTGGAAAAGGGCATGCTCTTCCAACTCAACTTCCTTTCTCTTTCGGGATATTATTCAGGAAAAGCAAAAAACATTGCAATCGACTTTTTGAAGTCAGGGTACTATAGCTTGATAGGCTCAGATTGCCATAAACCCTTGCAACTGGAACTTCTTAAGGCCCCTTTACCCAAAAAGGTGATCGAACTTCTGAGCCAGCATTCATTCATGAACTCCGGGCTTGAATGAAAACCATACTGATCACAGGAGCAACAGGACTATTGGGATCCTGGATTTCAAAAGACCTCGCGGATCAGGGCTTCAAGATCAAAGCCCAAAAAAGAACAACCAGTCAGGTACCCGCTTTGCTCAAGGGAGTGCAAAACATCGAATTGGTGGATGGTGACATACTCGATCCCCTGCAAATGGAAAATCTCCTGGAGGGTGTGGATATTGTAATTCACGCAGCGGCCGTTGTATCCTTCAGGCCTTCGGAAAGAAAGAAGATGTACGAGGCAAATATCCTGGGAACCGAGATCCTTGTCGACCTGGCTTTGGATAGGAGCATCGACTATTTCCTCCATATCAGCTCCGTAGCTGCGGTTGGGCGGTCCATACAGACCAGGCTGATGAACGAAGAAACTCCATGGGAAGACAATGCCCTTACCTCACACTATTCCCGAACCAAATTCCTGGCTGAAAAAGAAGTATGGAGAGCTTTCTCCGAGGGTCTTCGAGGATCGATCATTAACCCTTCGGTGATTCTTGGTCCTGCTCCCTGGGACAGGTCAAGCGCGAAACTCTTGGGATATGTGTGGAAAAAAAGAAAATTTTTCCCGGGAGGATCGCTCAACGTAGTGGATGTCAGAGACGTATCTGCGGCGATCAAAATATTGCTTGAAAAGAGAATCCATGGGCAACGTTTTATCCTCAATTCGGGTAAGATCGACTACGCTTCATTCTTCGGGGATGTGGCCCGACGATTCAACGTTCCGGCCCCTTCCATCCAGCTTAGCAAAGGTCTCCTAAAGGCAGCCAGGATTCCCGAGAATATCCTGACGAAGATCATCGGAAAAGATCCGCTCCTGACTCGTGAAATGATCAATAATTCATTTTCTTCGCACGAATTTTCCGCTGAGAAGTTTAAGAAAAGCTTTGGATTTACGTTTACACCTATAGATGAATCAATCCAATGGGCATGCCGGAAAATGATGGAATTGAATGTGGATAAATAAATAAGCACCGGATTTAGCCCGGTATCATTAATAATTATTTTGGAAAGAAAGAGTGAAGGGAAATGGAATTTGAAGGACCAGAAAATAGTCGTGACCAAAAGCTCATCGTAGAGCTTTACGAAAAAGAACTTGGCTCTGGTACAGTCCCGTTCTTTGATGTTTCAGAATTCGAATCGATCGTGGCCTACTATCAGGGCATGGGAAAACTTAAAAAGGCCATCAAGGCAGGTCAGATCGGCCTGGAACAACACCCTTTTTCCCTGGATCTGATGCTCTCGAATGCCCAACTTCTGGTAAGCGCCGGAGAGCAGAACAAGGCATTTGAACTTCTGGAAAAGGCCGAAGGGCTTTACCCGAATGACCCGGATCTAATATTTGTTTTTGGGTCAATTCACCTCCAATCCAATAACAAGGCTAAGGCCAGGGAGTATTTCAAGTCACTTGAATCCATTACCGATGAGCCGGATGAAACCTTTTTCAATATAGGCTTCGCGTATCAGATCAATAATTGCCCGGATGAGGCAATTGAGTATTACAAAAGATCTTTGGAAGAGAATCCCGAGCACGAAGACGCGCTGGACGAACTGCTGTATAATCTTGAGGTCAACGAAAGACTGCGGGAGGAATTTCCATACTTCGAAAAGTTTGTCGAGGAAAACCCTTATCTGGGCTCGGCATGGTTCAATCTTGGTCTGGTTTTCAAGAGAATCGGACAACCACTGAAGGCAAGGCAGGCCTTTGAGTATGCCTATCACCTTGACGAGGATAATACCGAAGCTCTTTTTCAATTAGGCGAGGTATTGATGAACCTCGGACAGCATGAAAAAGCGTTGAAATGTTTCAAGAGGGTTTTGGAATCTGAGGAAGGAGACTATGATTCATACCTCAACATTGGGCATTGTTTTCTGCAGCTGTTTAAGTTCAACAAGGCAATTGATGCCTATAAAAAGGCCCATGTCATGGATCAGGGCCAGGGAGATCCCTGGTTTTTCATCGGAAAGATCATGGAAGCCCAGGAAAAATGGCTCGAAGCGGCTCATTTTTTTCGAAAGGGAAGCCAGGCTGAATCAGACAAGGACCATTATTGGTCTCATCTCGCAGCTGCTGAGCATAAACTCGGAAATTTTAACGCAGCCCAGGATGCTTACGAACAGGCATTGATCCTGAACCCCGAATCACCTGCCAACTATCAAAATTTTGGGGAATTCTACCTGGATCAGGGATTGTATAAGGAGGCTACGGAGGTTCTTAAAAAAGGTTCATGGGAGTTTCCCGAGGATCCAACCCTGCAATATGAACTGGTGGTGGCACAGTATAATGCAGGAGAAGCAAAAGAGGCCCTGTTAAATTTGCAAAATGCGCTGGCCTTAAACTTCGATGAGCACAAGATCCTGTTTAGGTTTTTTCCTGATCTGGAGGAAAACAAAGCCCTCAGTGAGATAATCAAAAAATACAAGGAAAAAGGATGAATTACACGCTGAATAACATCCCGGAGAGAACCAAAAAACCCAGGGATTATGGTTTTACGATGGCCATGGATAAAGGCCTGAGTACCAAGGAAGTTGAAAACTTCCTGGAGGTTTGTTCGGATCATGTGGATATCGTGAAATTGGGTTGGGCGACCTCATACGTCACACCGAATCTCAAGGAAAAGATCGAGGTATATCGCAGTTTTGATATCCCGGTCTATTTCGGAGGAACCCTTTTTGAAGCCTTCGCCATTCGCAATCAGATCGAAGACTATAAAAAGGTTCTCGACAAATACGATCTGAAATACTGCGAGGTCTCTGATGGATCTATCGACCTGGATCATGGCAAAAAATGCGAATACATCGCCGAACTCTCAAAGCAGGTTACCGTACTCTCGGAAGTTGGATCAAAAGATGCTGAGAAGATCATTCCTCCTTATAAGTGGATACAGTTGATGCAGGAAGAACTCGATGCCGGAGCCTGGAAAGTGATCGGAGAAGCAAGAGAGAGTGGAAATGTGGGACTGTTTCGGTCTACAGGTGAAGTCCGGTCCGGGCTCGTTCAGGAGATCCTCACAAAGATCCCTTTTGAAAAGATCATCTGGGAGGCGCCTCAAAAGGCCCAGCAGGTTTGGTTTATCAAGCTCATCGGTTCGAATGTCAACCTTGGTAACATCGCTCCAAATGAGGTGATACCCCTGGAGACCATCAGACTTGGGCTGAGAGGAGACACATTTAACGACTTCCTGAAGGAAAGCAGCTAGATCCTTGAAGCAATATTTCCAAATCCTTCTGAAAGGAATGGCAATGGGCGCTGCTGATGTAGTTCCCGGGGTGAGCGGCGGAACCATCGCCTTTATCACGGGGATCTATGAAAGACTCCTTTCAGCCTTGCAAAGCATTAATCTCCAATCCATACGAATCCTATTCAAAGAAGGAATTCCTTCCTTTTGGAAAGCCATCGATGGGAACTTTCTAATGTTCCTTTTTACGGGTATAGGAATAAGCATTTTGAGTCTGGCAAAAGGACTTACCTGGCTTTTGGACAACAAACCAATTTTGATCTGGTCTTTCTTTTTTGGATTGATCCTTTCGTCTTCATGGTTTGTAGGAAGAAAAATTCCTGGCTGGAACGCCGGCAAGGTGATCAGTCTTTTGGCCGGAACCGCCATCGCATATTGGATTACCATGGTTTCTCCTACAGAGGGGCCGGAAACGCTGCTCTATATTTTCTTCTCGGGAATGATTGCGATCTGTGCCATGATCCTCCCGGGAATTTCCGGTAGTTTCATTCTGTTGCTGATGGGATCATACTCCATGGTACTTGGTGCCATAAGCCATATTGGATCGGAACCTGTACAGTCATTCACCACCATAGCCACTTTCGGAGTCGGAGCTGTGATCGGTCTTCTTTCATTCGTCAGGTTGCTAAACTTTGTTTTTGCCAGGGCACACGACCAGACCATTGCGGCACTAACAGGATTTATGATCGGCTCCTTGAATAAGGTCTGGCCATGGAAGCAAACCGTGGAAACAACCTTGAACAGGCATGGAGAGGAAATCCCTCTTGTTCAAAAGAACCTGCTCCCCGGTACTTTTGAAAAGGCTTTGGGAATCCCAAGTGAATTGGGCTGGGCTCTTGCACTCATGGTACTTGGGATCGTAGTGGTTGCACTTCTCGAGATATTCGGCAACCCAAAAGAGGCAGAATGAGGCTCGGCCTTTTTGGGTTTCCCGTATCGCATTCCTATTCTGCCGGGATCTTCCAGCGCCTTTTTGAATCTGACGGAGTAAAAGATGGGAGCTACTCACTTTATGAGGCAAGAGAACCGGATCAGATCCTTGAGATCGCTGAAAAAGAAAGCCTGGACGGTTTCAATATTACAGTCCCCCATAAAGAAGCCATATTAGACCAGTTGGATGATCTTGAAAAAAGTGCAGAGCAGGTGGGAGCCGTCAACGCAGTCGCCAAAAAGGGAGATGAATGGATCGGTTACAATACAGATGTACTTGGTTTTCAGGAATCGGTAGAGGAAATCGAATTTAATTCACGGAATGCCTTGGTACTCGGTACAGGAGGAAGTTCAAGAGCGGTAAAGTATGCGCTGAACAGAATGGATTGGAACAGTTTAAGAGTTTCCCGGAATCCATCGGGAGCGGATATCGGATATCAGGAGATCAGCAATCATGAACCAAAAAAGATCAGTCTTGTGGTGAACTGCACTCCCCTGGGGATGGCTCCGTTTGAAAGTAAGTTTCCGCCAGTGGATTTTGAACTCTTTGGCACAGATACCTTGTTCTATGACCTTGTCTATAACCCTGAAGAAACAGTGTTTTTAAACAAGGCAAGAGATTTCGGATACAGGACAAAAAACGGCTTGGAGATGCTAATTTTACAGGCCAGAGCTGCCTGGGATATTTGGAAAAAATAAATTGGGGTTTAAACTAAATTCGGAGTACGAGCCGACCGGAGACCAACCGGAAGCCATTGAACAATTGACCGAGGGCTTAAAAGCCCAGGAACCCGCTCAGGTGCTGCTCGGGGCCACAGGGACCGGGAAAACTTTCACCATGGCCAATGTGATCGCGAAGAACGACAGCCCCACCCTTGTTCTGAGCCATAACAAAACCCTTGCTGCCCAACTCTACGGAGAGTTTAAGTCCTTTTTTCCGAACAACGCCGTGGAGTACTTCATCTCCTATTACGATTACTATCAGCCCGAGGCATATCTCGCCACCAATAACCTCTACATCGAGAAGGACCTCCAGATCAATGAGGAGATCGAAAAGCTTCGGCTGAGCACAACCTCTTCCCTCCTGTCCGGGCGAAGGGACGTGATCGTTGTGGCTTCGGTATCCTGCATTTATGGTATTGGTAATCCGGAGGAATTCGGAAAGAACGTTCTGCCATTGGAAGTTGGAATGGCTTTTTCGCAAAAGGAACTCTTGCTGAGCTTGGTGGAGATCCTGTACTCCAGAAGTCATGGAGAATTCAAAAGAGGAACTTTCAGGGTTCAGGGGGATACGGTTGACATCTTTGTGGCCTATGCGGACTTCGCTTACAGACTGATTTTTTGGGGCGATGAAATTGAGACGATTCAAAGGATCGATCCGGAAACAGGTAGAAAGATCAATGAGGAGCAGACCATATCCGTCTTTCCGGCAAACCTGTTTGTGACAAGCAGGGAGACCGTCGATCTGGCGCTTCATGAGATGGAGACCGATATGGAATCACAGGTGAACCTTTTTGAGAAAGAGCGAAGGTTTCAGGAGGCAAAAAGGATCAGGGAAAGGACCGAGTTCGATATGGAGATGATCAATGAACTTGGCTATTGCTCGGGTATTGAGAATTATTCCAGGTATTTCGATCGCCGTTCCGCCGGACAGCGACCGTTCTGTCTTTTGGACTATTTCCCCGATGATTATCTGATGATGATCGATGAGAGCCATGTTACCCTTCCTCAGGTTCGTGCCATGTGGGGAGGTGACAGATCCCGAAAAGAAGCCCTGGTGGACTATGGCTTCAGATTGCCTTCGGCCTTGGATAATCGCCCCTTGAGTTTCAACGAGTTTGAATCGATGACCAATCAGGTTGTATATGTTTCAGCCACCCCGGGTGATTATGAGTTGAGAAAATCAGAAGGGGTAATTGTCGAACAGATCATAAGACCCACGGGCCTTCTTGATCCGGAGATTGAGGTAAGGCCCTCCAAAGGTCAAATAGATGACCTGCTTGATGAGATCAATGATCGTGTGAATGCCGGAGATCGGGTGCTTGTGACTACCCTGACCAAGAGAATGGCTGAAGAAATGTTCAAGTTCCTTTCAAGGCTTAACATCAAATCCAGGTACATCCACTCAGAGGTTAAGACCCTGGACAGAACCGAAATTCTAAGAGAATTGAGGATCGGCGAAATTGATGTATTGGTCGGGGTCAACCTGTTGAGAGAAGGACTTGACCTTCCTGAAGTTTCTTTGGTGGCCATCATGGATGCCGATAAAGAAGGATTCCTCAGAAACCAACGCTCATTGATCCAAACGATCGGAAGGGCGGCAAGGAATGTAAGAGGAAAAGTGATCATGTATGCAGACAAGATCACGGATTCCATGAGATCGGCGATCGATGAAACCGAAAGAAGGAGGAAGAAGCAGGAGAATTACAACCGGCAAAACAATATCACTCCCCGATCGGTTGAGAAATCCAAAGAAGAGATCATGGAGCAGACCTCTGTTGCAGACAAAAAAAGACAGGTAAAAATCTACAAGGAAAGCGATAAGCCCAGTCTTGCAGCAGACCCGGTAGTGAAGTATATGCCCAAGAATGAACTGGAAAAACTGGCTGAGAAGACCAGAAAAGAAATGGAGGAGGCTTCTTCGAAGCTGGATTTCATTGAGGCAGCAAGACTGAGGGATGAATGGTATGAATTGAAAGATCTGATCGGTAAAGCCTGATGGCGAGAGAAAGAGCTTCAGACCTTGTACCCGAGGAAAAAAGGAATTTCAACCGGGAGAATATCAGAAAGATCCTGGGGATCTTCAAATTCATGCTTCCTTACCGCTGGTATTTTTTTGCCGGTCTGACTACGTTATTTCTTTCCTCCGCCCTGGTGATGTCTTTTCCATACATTACCGGAAAGCTGGTGGATGCCGCAACTGGAAAAGCATCATGGGTATTAGAGGATATTGACCAGATCGCCCTTTCGCTGATCGGCATATTGGTGATCCAGGCTTTTTTCTCTTATGCCAGAGTGTATTTCTTTGCTCAGGTCAGTGAAAGAAGTATGGCAGATATCAGGAAAACATTGTTCTCTCAACTCCTGAGCTTGCCATTTGCATTTTATGATCGAAAAAGGATCGGTGAACTCCTGAGCAGGATCACCAATGACGTGGCCTTTTTAAAAGAGGCTCTGTCTCTGACTCTTGCCGAATTCTTCAGGCAGGTCACCACCTTCCTGATCGGAATGGGCATTATTTTATGGGAATCCACCCAACTCACCCTGGTTATGATCTCGGTTTTTCCGCTGATCGTGATCGGAGCTTTGGCATTTGGCAGATTTATCCGAAAGCTCTCCAGATCGACACAGGATCAACTGGCCGATACCAATATTGTCGTCGAAGAATCACTTCAGGCCATCAACGTGGTGAAGTCATACACCAATGAGGAATTCGAATACAAAAGATATTCATCCGCTCTGGAAAAGGTGGTTGCTTTCGCGCTCAAAACCGCCAAATACCGGGGTGCATTTTTCTCCTTTGTCATTTTCGGACTTTTTGGAGCGATCGTCCTGGTGCTCTGGTATGGAGCGGGTCTCGTTGCAGAGGGCGAAATGACCATAGGTGCCTTGACCTCATTTATCATTTATACCATGTTCATAGGAGCTTCCGTTGGAGGGTTGGGCGACCTATATGGTCAGCTTCAAAAAGCCATAGGCTCATCTGAAAGGATCTTAGAGATCCTCGACGAAAAAGCGGAAGAGTCCGGTAAGAGCCAAGGGAAACTCAATATTGAGGGAAGGATTGAATTCGAACACCTTGATTTTTCCTACCCTTCCCGGAAAGAGATCGAAGTGCTCAAGGATATTACGTTTAGTCTGGACCCCGGTAAAAGGATCGCGCTGGTGGGCCATAGCGGAGCAGGGAAATCAACGATCATCCAACTTCTGCTCAGATTCTATCAGCCTGATTCAGGTGAGATCAGGGTAGATTCAAAAAATATCGATAACTACGATTTGAAGGCCTACAGGGAAAATATAGGCCTGGTGCCCCAGGAAATCATCCTTTTCGGTGGAACCATTAAGGAAAACATTGCCTACGGCAGACCCCAAGCCAGCGACGAGCAAATACAAAAGGCTGCTGAAAAAGCCCAGGCCTGGGAATTCATCCAATCCTTCCCCGAAGGCTGGGATACTATTGTTGGCGATCGCGGGATCAAGCTATCAGGCGGACAGAGACAACGGGTCGCCATTGCCAGAGCTATCCTCAGGGATCCAAAAATTCTCATTCTGGACGAAGCGACTTCTTCCCTGGATGCAGCTTCAGAACACCTGGTTCAACTCGCCTTAGACAACCTGATGAAAGGAAGAACAACATTGATCATCGCTCACAGGCTTGGAACAATTCGAAAAGCTGACCAGATCTTGGTATTGAGGAATGGTGAGATCGTTGAATCAGGCAAGCATGAAGAGCTCACCATGAACAGTGAAGGGGTTTATTCCAACCTCATACGCATGCAGCAGGAAGGTATGATCGCCTGACAGATACCAATTTCCTCACTGATGCAAGTCATTTAATTCCAGTACTCAAAAATTGAGATTGAGCGAAATTTTTGGCCATGAACGCTCGACTTCTACTTCTCGCTTTTTTTTCACCAATTTTTGGCATAGCCCAGACCATGGGAAGTTTCATCGATGCCAGGGATGGGCATGAATACAAGACCGTCAGGCTCGGTGATCAGACCTGGATGGCTGAAAACCTGGCCTGGGATGCCGGTGAAGGTACATATCTCTACGATTGGCGTTGCGTTACCATGGAAAAAGAAGGGCGCAAATACACCTGGTTTGCAGCTATGCAAGGACAAGAAGGCGAAGGAGTACGAGGCGCTTGCCCTGAGAACTGGAGGTTGCCCACCAAAGATGATTGGCTGACCCTTGTGCAATACCTGGGGGGACCTTCAATTGCCGGAAAAGAATTAAAAGAAGG
Source organism: Cytophagales bacterium (assembly GCA_028282565.1). Classification (GTDB taxonomy): domain Bacteria; phylum Bacteroidota; class Bacteroidia; order Cytophagales; family CCMP332; genus JANQHS01. The sequence goes on from JANQHS010000120.1 coordinate 20,258, forward strand.
TGGTGACAGCAGGATGGAAATGAAGATCCCCGGACGAAGGTTTTCAGATGGCAAATTCAGGGTAGCCCGATCAGAGGTGCACTATTGGAGCAGTACATCCACAGGGCTGGACGTGGCCTGGTGCCTGATCGTGTTCAAGGTCCTTGATCAAAGTATGGGTTATGAGTACGACAAGGAGTATGTCAAATCCATCCGCTGCATTCAGGAGGATTGATCCTTAACGCTTCATAAATTTCCTGACCGCCTTGCCCTGATCTGAGTCCACAAAAAGGAAGTAAATCCCGGATTCAAGAGAAGATACATCGATCTGCCCGGGGAATCTGTTGATCAACCCTGATTGATGGACTTGGCCTGAAACTCCACGGATGGAATAACGAACCCTATCCTTTTCTTCTGAAGCAATGTTCAGCTCCGTAGTCGCGGGATTTGGATAAATGGAATAACGACTTTGGGAAACCGGTTTGCCATAAAGCCCTGCAACGGCTAGCTGAAGTGCAGCTCCGGCATTGATCCTTCCATGGCCATAGTATTGGTCAAAACCCTGAATATCCTCTGATGGGAGGCCTACTTCGTCATCCGAAGTTTGGTGAAGGGTTAATTTGATATCATCATTGCTCATACCGGGATTCACGGCAAGCATCAGAGAGATCAGCCCGGAAACATGTGGTGCAGCCTGCGATGTGCCGCTCCAAAGCCGATTGTAGGCGTTGACATCCTGATAGTCCAGGGAAAGAATAAGATTTCCCGGCGCCACCACATTGATATGAAAACCATAATTGCTTCCTCCCGATCCACTTGAAAACGGATTGGTTCTGGTATCATCCGCACTGGTCGAACCTACGGCAAAAGCATTGGACATCGCTGCCGGGTACATGAAATTGCCGGTATTGTCATTACCCATGGAAGCCACGGTCATCACATTTTGACTTTCCGCATGATCAATGGCGTTTTCCATCAAGGGGGAATATACATCCCCCCCAAGAGACATATTCATCACATCGGCCCCGTTATCCACGGCATAGTTGACGGCATCGATCCACCAGGAATAATATCCAAAGTTGTTATCATCAAGTACCTTGAGCGACATGATCTTGCAATTCCAGTCCACACCGGCCAGCCCCGTACCGTTATTGCCGTTTGCCGCAATAATCCCGGAAACGCTGGTCCCATGGCCTTGATCATCGACGGGATTGGCATCACTATTCGCGAAATCCCAACCGTTGATGTCATCGACAAAACCATTACCATCATCGTCAACACCATTTCCCGGGATCTCGCCGCTATTGTTCCAATGTCTTCCTGAGAATTCCGAATGATTGAAGTTGATACCCGCATCCAGAACTGCGACAACGACGGAACTTGATCCGGTGGTCACATCCCATCCAGCCGGAGCTTTCATATCCGCGCCTGCCGTAACGTTTCCCAGACCGAATGTGCCATCATTGTGCAAGCCCCATTGAGAACCGAAGAATGCATCGTTCGGCATCAGAACACCGTGACTCTGGCCAATGTAATCCGGTTCTACCGCATCAAAAATGCCCGTTGCCAGATATTCCTCAACCACCA
>JANQHS010000126.1 GCA_028282565.1 Cytophagales bacterium
ATCATTCTTGCATGGGGACTTAATATCAAACCACTGTTGTTCATAATCCAGCCCAGTAACTTGCCTGTTCTGGCTACCGCCCGGGAGAGGATGAAGTCATATGTTCCTTGTACGTCCTCCAACCTGATAGGTTTAGCGCTGACGTTGGTTAATTTCAATTTTTCGATCAGGTCATTGACTACCTTTATTTTCTTGCCAATAGAATCCACCAACAAGAATTGACAATCAGGGTTCATAATGGCCAAAGGAATACCCGGAAAACCACCTCCCGTACCTATATCAAGAATCTTTGAACCCTTTGGGAATTGTGTGTATTGATGAATGCATAGAGAATGGAGAACATGTCTCTCCTCCAGGAAAGGGATGTCCTTTCTGGAAACACAATTGATCAACTCATTCCATTTGGAAAACTCTTGATGGTGTAAAGCGAATTGGCCCTCCTGATCTCCGCTGATCTCAGGAAAGTACTTTTTTAGAAGCCCGGACAATCAGATCGAATGTTTTTTGTCCTTGATCAGTTCAAACAACAATTCTCTGGCCCGGTGCAATTGTGCCTTCACCGTACCCAGCGGTGATTCCATCTCCTTGGCGATCTCTTCATAGGAGAACTCCTTGAAGTATCTGAGCCGCACCAGGTGCTGGTATTTGGGAGGAAGCTTAGTTACAACCTTCTGGATATACTCGATCTTCTGCCCTTTGATCGCCTCCTCCTGGGGATCAAGGTTTTTATCCTTGATATCCAATTCGATCTCCCCACCATCGGAGCTTTTGAATTGAGAGTGTATGCTCAGCGTCTCCAGTTTCTTCTTCCGAATAAAATCGATGCTGTTGTTGGTGGCGATCCTGAATAACCAGGTGCTGAAGGAGAAGTCGGGTTTGAACTTATTAATATTCTTAAAAGCTTTGCCAAATGCTTCGATCGTAAGATCTTCGGCATCATCCACATTTCTGACCATCTTGAGTATCATGTGGTATACCGACTTATGGTAGCGGTCAAGAAGTTCCGCAAAGGCCTTTTCATCCCCCTGTTTTGCGCTTTCGACCAGCGTAAAGTCCTCTAATGCCTTGCTTGAAAATTCTCTTCCTTTTTCCATTCAGGATTCTTGTTGAACAAAGAAGCAAAAAAAGCGGATAGCTGGGATATCCAATAAACCAGTTCGGTCAGGGGCAGTACAAATAATCCTGATTTGAAACCCAACTTTTTTCCTGTTCCAATGCTCATCCAGTAAACCATGGAATACCGGACTACGATCATCGACCAGGTTAACAATAAATACTCCCTGCCGACTATTAGTAAACCGATCATCAGGAAAAGAAAGATCGGGTTGAATACAGAGCTGGTGGTAAGGATCTTAGCGCGCAGGGAGTAGGACGGGGCTACCGAAAGATGCCTTTGTTTCTGACCAAACCAATCGAAGAACTTGGTTTCCGGTTTGGAAATGGTTCTGGAATCCCGGCTAAAGGAAATCTCAATTTCATTGTTCTTGGAAATTCTTTGAAAAAGCAGGTCATCATCACCCCCTAGCTTTTCTCCGATCTCTTCAAATCCTCTTTGTTCTTCAAAAAGGGATTTTTTATATCCCCAATTCCGACCAAGGGCCATGTATGGAGATCCCATTAGTGCCCAGCCTGAAAACTGAAAAGCGGTCAGAAAAGTATCATATTGGATCAGGCGATTAAGAAATCCGGGCTCCTTCTGATATTCACCCAAACCAATGAAAATGGCCGAGCGTGAAAGACCATTTTTCAGTTCCTGTATCCATCGCTCGGAGATGGGAAGGCAATCAGCATCGGTGAAAACAAGGTTTTCAAATTGGGCGATTTCAATCGCCTTTTGAAGTCCGAATTTTTTCGGAGAAATATTCACCGGAACCTCCGTAACGCTCATCAATTGGTTATCAATAAAGTTGTTGAAGGAAAAGCCACGAACAAACCCGGCACTTCCGTCGCTCGACCGATCATCCACAAGCAGTAATTGGACATCACCCCTGAACTGCTGTTCTTCCAAGCTGGGAAGAAGCTCTGCAAGGTTTTCCAGCTCGTTTCTAAACACGATGATCAGGGTACAGGGTTCTTCAGAATCTTCTTCATCATGATCCTGTTTATGCATAATAATGCTGATCCCAAGAAGAAACCACCAAATGGTATTCAGCATCGCCACCACCAAAAAAATGAGAAAGAGAAAATGTCCCGGTTCCAAGATGTCGTCAAAAATAAAAACAGGGGTGAGAATGAGTGGATCCTTATTTTTGCGGCTTCCCAATCCATG
>JANQHS010000162.1 GCA_028282565.1 Cytophagales bacterium
GTGATGTTGAGAAATCCAAGGTAATTGTTGGCTTGGTTCAGAATGCCATCGTTCTTGAATTCCGTATGAATGGTTTCCATATCCAATCCAAGGCAGGCCACTGCCGAGATATTTTCCCCGGCGATGTGATCCCAGACCTCAAGGTCGACCTTGTTCTTTAAAATATGGATACTATCACCCGCAGATGGAGATTCAAGGGTGGTGCTGATGTCGATCGCACCTTCCACGAAGTTCACCACGCCGGAATAGGTACCCTCTTCCAGGGTGCCTTGGGCAAAATACCTGGCAATCGGGAAAGGTGAGTTCTTCATGTGCTTCAGGTTCATCCAAAATCCAATGTCAAAGGATTTCTCCTGGAGTTTTTTGAAACTGGGAAAATAATTGACGAGCTGATGATCCTCTCTCAAAGAAAATATCCTGAACAATTCGCCTTCAAGCGTGCGATCCAGCCTTCGCTCTCCGGCCACCAGATACACCGCTACTTCTTTATTCCACCCTATAATGCCGCCTTGCCTTAAATAAGTGTAGTGTACGTTATTGGGTGACACGGTCATCTTTTGATCGGATCGGGAGGCAGCGAATTTTCTGAAATCCCTATGATCGCTCAGCGGGAATATCAGACCCAGGTAATTTGGAGACTCCCCTTCGGAAAAGCCGCTGATCAGGTAAAATTTGCCGATGATGTTGATTCCGGCCTGCAACAATGGAATTCCCTTGGAGGTGTCCGAAACATAGGTTTGATCCCTCTGTGGGGTGATATTCCAGAACATATGCTCATCGAACAGCAGATTAAGATCTGCAACGTTCAGAGCCAACTCCTGAAGGTCAAAAGTCGCTACCATGGCCGCATCGCGCGGAATATATTTATCAGGCTGCTTGGTTTTGGCACAGCTGGAAAGAACAATCGTTCCCAGGACCAGTCCCCAAATAGAGAGTTGTCTGATGTGCGTAATGAGGTTCAAAAACAAGACTTATTCTTTTTTCAAAAATAACCTTTTACAAAAGGAAATATCAATATCGGAAAATTAAACCAGTGGGATAAGAAATTCTAATTTTGCGCCACAATTTCTTGGGAATGTATAGAACACATAATTGCGGGGAGCTCCGAAAGGAAAATATTGGCCAAAAAGTCCAATTGGCGGGCTGGGTGCAAAGGATTAGAGATAAGGGATCGATCAAATGGATCGACCTCAGAGATAAATTCGGAATTACACAGTTGATACTGGAGGAAGGAAAATGTGACGGAAATATTCTGAAAACCGCCTCTGAGCTGGGAAGAGAGTACGTGATACAGACTGAAGGAGAGGTGGTGGAGAGGTATTCCAAAAACCCGGATATTCAAACCGGAGACATTGAGATCCGACCCAATACACTCAAGGTTTTGTCGGTTTCGAAAACACCTCCGTTTACGATCGAGGAAGAAAGTGATGGAGGAGAGGAGCTGAGGATGAAATATCGTTATCTGGACCTGAGACGACCTCCGCTGCAAAATAATCTTCAATTGAGGCATAAAATGCTTCAGGAAACCAGAAGGGCTCTCGATGAATTTGGTTTTATGGAGATTGAAACGCCTTTTCTGATCAAATCCACTCCAGAAGGGGCCAGGGATTATGTGGTCCCCTCAAGACTTCATGAAGGGGAATTTTATGCCCTTCCCCAATCCCCACAGACTTTCAAGCAATTGCTGATGATCTCGGGTTACGACAAGTACTTTCAAATCGTCAGATGTTTTCGTGATGAAGACCTGAGGGCAGATCGTCAGCCGGAATTCACGCAGATCGATTGTGAGATGAGTTTCGTGGAGATCAGGGATGTCATGGATACCTTCGAAGCCCTGGTTAGCAGGTTGTTCAAGACCGTATTGGATCTCGAACTTCCCGCCTTTGAGCAATTGTCTTATGCCGATTCGATGAGGAGGTTTGGTAACGACAGACCGGATACGAGGTTTGGTATGGAATTATGCCACCTCAATGATCTCACACAGGGAAAAGGGTTCAAGGTTTTTGACAATGCCGAAGCCGTCATTGGAATTCCTTTTACGGGAGGCGGATCATATTCAAGAAAACAGATCGATGCGCTGACAGATTGGGTGAAAAGGCCTCAGATTGGTGCGATGGGACTGGTTTATGTCAAGTACGTGGACGGGGAATTGAAATCTTCCGTGGATAAGTTCTTTTCAAAGGAAGAGCTTGCAGGATGGATGGAAAAGGCAGAAGCAGGGCCGGATGACATGCTGTTGATCCTGGCAGGAGAAAAGGCAAGAACATTGTTCGCCGCATCAGAACTTCGCCTTGAACTCGGAAGCAGGCTTGGCCTAAGAAAGCCGGGAGAGTTCAAGCCTCTTTGGGTATATGACTTCCCCATGTTTGAATGGGATGAGGAAGAAAAAAGGTTTAATGCGATCCACCATCCTTTTACTTCTCCAAAAGACAATCAGGAGCAGTTATGGGAAAAGGATCCCGGAAGCCTTTTGGCCAATGCCTATGACATGGTGATCAACGGGGTTGAGGTTGGCGGAGGATCGATAAGGATCCATAGAAGAGATATGCAGGAGTTGGTATTCAAGGCACTCGGGTTTTCCAAAGAGGAAGCAGAAGAGAAATTCGGTTTCCTGATGGAGGCTTTGGAGTATGGTGCTCCGCCTCACGGGGGGATCGCCTTTGGATTCGACAGGCTCTGTGCCCTGATGGGTGGAGCTGATTCTATCCGGGATTTCATTGCATTTCCAAAAAACAATTCGGCCAGGGACGTCATGCTGAATAGCCCCTCAGGTATTTCACCCAAACAGTTGGATGAATTAAGCCTGGAAATCAGTCAAGGATCAAAATCTTCCTGATCTCGCTTTCCTTACCGTAATCGATCCGAAGGAAGTAAATGCCGGAGCTAAGGTGAGAAATGTCCATGCTGAGTTTCGGGCTTTGATTTAGGAGCTTGGTTACCGCCTCTCCGGATTGGCTAAAGATCGTGATTGAAGCAGCTTCATTTGGCGCCACTTTCATCTCGAGATTGATAAAATCCCGGGCTGGGTTCGGCCAAATATTGATTTCCTCTGCGAGTGATCTCTGACTTCCCGTAATACCCTGAACGAGTTGAACATCGAGATCTGTCCTTTTTAAGCGGTCTATCCTGATATTGCTGATGGTCTTCGGAATGTAACCATCAGCGGAGAACTCAATTTCATAATAACCCGAATCAAGAAATCGGGCATAAAACCCAAAAACGCTGTCGGAGAGAACTTCGCTTCGATCCATATCATAACCGGGGATCTCAATCGTGGCCTGAAGCGGAAGTCCCGTCAATGAATCGCTCACAAAGCCCTGCAAGCCAAAAAGTGCCTGTTCCATGTAGTTCAACATGGCAGAGCGGTTGTATCCGTAGTAGGGATCAAGCTGATTGGCCGGAAGCACCTTGATCTGAGATAATTCGAAAGTCAGCTCTCTTCCGCGCAGGTTGTAAATGGCATAATCCTGTCTTCCACCGGCGATCTGGTACCAATCCCATCCATTCGTGATGCCATTGTTCAGATCGGTCATATAACCACCGGGACTATGGGCCTGAGCCGTATCGGCGTACTGACGACAGATGTATATGAACCAGTCGTCATCGGCATGTCTCCTCTGCCAGGTATCCCAGGGGTAATTCATGACCTCAGCGCCTCCATGCATATTGGCGCTCAGATGAAAATTTCTTCCCTCCATGAAGTCCATCATGTGCTGGGTCTCCACCTGTCTTGTGCCACCGGGAAAATTCCCAACACGCGGATCGGGGAAATTCCTGTTGAGATCATATCCATTGGCATTGGCCCTGGTTGCTCCCCATACTGAGGTATCTGAAACGGCGTAGGTCCCATCCGGGTTGAAAAGAGGGTTGATATAGATCTCAAGGCTGTCTACAAGTCTGGTTGCCTTAGCATCCTGCCCATAATTATGCAATAGTTCCCAGGCCAGTCGCAGTGAAAAAACATAACCTGCCGTTTCGTCTCCGTGCATGGTAGAGGTATACATGAATTCGGGCTCGGCCTCATCCACTGTGACATTATCCGAGATCTTCAGAAATAAGAGCTCTCTTCCTTCCACCGAGTTTCCAAAATCAATTCTTGTGCACAGTGTCGGAAAGCTATCAGCAAGATGCTGCATGATGTCCAGGTATTCCTGATACGTCGGATATCTGTCCCAGGAGGGTATGGGGCCGGCGGATGTCAACTGCTGTGGCGTGAGCAGCTTCCCGGGATGTGGCAGCAAAGTATAGGGGATATCGGATTCGTCGAAAAATGACTTTGCCTGAGGGCTCAAATAGGCCCTAAGCTCGGAATCATGGCGGTGATCCAGGGAAATTCTTCGAACCAACTCGGGGAAGTTTTCCAAAACCTCACTATCGAGAAGCACATAATATTCCCTCTCTTCTTCGGCGACCTTGGTGCCCAGTGAAGAGAAAATCATCAGAAAGGATAGAAAAAATGCTGAACGTGTCATTTCAATATTCGCTCTAATTTAAGGTTTGATTTTTCATTTGATATAGAATGTGTGGCTCATGATAATTTCTAACTTTGCCTTATCCTTATAAAAATTTTGAAAGCAGGCGTGTTAGATAGTGTCAATGCAATCGAAACCAAAGCAGCAAGCGTTTGGTGTCGCAAGGACGGGATCGTCATGGTTCAGTTCAAAGACGGTGTTCATGTAGAAGAGCAGGACAATATCGATATTCAAAAAGCCAGAGAAAGCCTGGTAACCGATGGAGGAAGACAAAGGGTGCTCGTTGATGCCAGGTCAATCAAATCTTCTGACTCCGGAGCCTGGAAAATATTCGAGAAGCCTGAGAATGTGGAGAACACCAAAGTGATCGCCTTTCTTTCCAAAAGGCCGGTGGAAAGACATCTTCTTACTTTTTACTTTTCCGAGGATCCCAATGCCATGTATCAGACGAGGTTGTTTACCAGCCAACCCAAGGCTGAAGAATGGTTGCAATTATTTGCCAGAATAGATATTTAGTTTTTCGGGGCGTCTAAACGGAACCCCAAGACAAGAATATCATCCAACTGCTCTTTCCTTCCTTTCCAATCGTTGAATTTCTTTTCCAGAAGGGCTAATTGATCAAAGCCATTCTTTTCATGCATTGATTCGAAATCTCCTTTTAGTTGCCGGATCATGTATTTTTTTCCTCTTGGTCCGCCAAATTGATCTTGAAAACCATCGGAGAACAGATAGATATAGGTGGGTTCGGATATTTTGAAGTCATGCCTTGTGAATTTCACCTCCGTTTCATGTTGAAAGCCGCCGATTGGGAATTTGTCCCCTTTGATGCTCCTCAGGCCTTCTGATCTGTTGATCATGATCATTGGGTTCTTGGCTCCGGCGAATTGGACCGTGCCATTTTCTTCATCAATAACACAGAGAGCCATGTCCATTCCATCACGGTTTTGTGAATCCTGCTGACTGAGGGATTCACGGACTCCATTGTTCAACAATGTCAGGATGCGATCTGCCTCAGTGGCCTCCTGCTCAAAAATCACTTGATGAAGGAGGGTGCTTCCCAGCATGCTCATGAACGCCCCCGGTACACCATGTCCTGTGCAGTCAACCGCTGCAATGATCTTGAGTCCATTGTTTTCACCATACCAGAAGAAATCCCCGCTCACTATATCTTTTGGCCTGAAGAAGATGAAAGAATCTTTCAAGGCTTTTGAGATCTCCTTCAATTGAGGAAGCATAGCTTCCTGGATGTATTTGGCATATTGAATACTATCGGTGATATCCAGATTTTTCTTTTCGATGATGGCATTTTGTTCGGCGATGGATTCATTGGCTGCCTTAAGGTTTTCAGCAGTTGCTGTGATCTCTTCCTTTTGTTGTTCCAGCTCGGTATTCTTTTGCTCGATCTGATCCTTCTGACTCCTGATTTCCCTCGTCCTTTCATTCACCACTTTCTCGAGCATTTTCTTTTGTCTCCTTAATCTGATCGCTGAAATCCTGGCCGCGATAAAAAGAGAGAGTGCAAAAAAGACCAGATAGCCGATATAGGCGGGGATGGTCCGGTACCAGGGCGGGAGTACCTCAAAGGAAAGAGAGACCGGCTCGCCTTTTGCCCCGTAAACATTTCGGGATTCTACAAGGAGTTGGTATTCTCCTTCAGGAAGATTGAAATAGGTTTTGGAGTTATCGTCTACCCATGGAGTCCACTCCGCATCCTTGCCGACCAGTTTGTATCGATATGTGAGTTTCTCCGCATCCTTAAAGAAAACCGAAGTGAAGTCAAAAATGGCAGAGTTGAGCCTATAAGGGATGGTTTGTTTTCCTTGAGGCGATTTAGCGAATTCTGAAGGAAGATCCAGTTTTTCCTTGAGGAAGCGAAGTTTTTGACCGGAGGAGAATTCATCGATTATCCTCGATTCGTTTTCCACGTCCAATGGAAGCCAGTTGATCGTCGTCATGAAACCTCCCCCGCTTTGAAAGCTTGCTTCTCTTGAAAGGTCATATCTTACGATCCCCTCAGGAGAGCTCAACCAGTAGATGCTGTCCTCCTGATGCAGGTTTCTCAGAAATACCTTGTGACTCTTTTTAAGGCTGGCAAGATTGTCGACCACAAGCTTGCCATTCTGGTTGATATAGGCCCTTTTCATCTCATACTCAGAGATCTCTTCATGTCCGGAATAGGCCCATAATCCACCATCATTGTCGGTTGCAATATTGTTGAGCCTGCCTCCCGAAATGGTGATGGCATTGTGTAATACCGAGTCAAAAAAGAAATGATGAGATTCCTGATCGAACTTGTAAAGTCCCTCAGTGGTCCAGGCGTACACTTCGCATTCCCAGATCACCACCCTGGGGATGGTCAGGTTGGGCAAACCCTTGCTCGTGTCATAATGTTGTATCCTATATGCAGCGGTATTAAAATCATGTGCTCCAATCTGATAGATGCCGTGTCTTCGGGTAGAAAACCAATGGTTGGCATTACAATCCTCGGTGTTTATGGTGATATCTCCGACCATACCCTCGAACCTATAAGCGGCTTCCCACTTTCCATTTTTGAATTTAAGTATCTGGTTATCGGCAAGTACGTGTCCGGGATGGGCTCTCGATGTTTCGAGGTTATATGCAGACCTGTCCGTTATCTGAATGGCCTGATCATTTTCCCATTGGAAAATTCCGGATTCATTAGAGACCAATAGCGTAGTTTCACCCTTGTGGCGCACCTTTTCCATATCCCAACACAAGCCTTCAAGTCCCCTGATCGGGATGAAGCTTCCATTCTGAAATTTATAGACGCCCTGCCCGGTACCGGCTAGTAGAGTCCCTTCTAGCTTGTTTACCGCAAAGACCTCCCCATTCAGGTTTTCACTTTCACCCAGATAAGTTACAGGATCGCTCAGATCCATTCTCGATACTCCCGCATTGGTAGCCAGCCAAACCGATCCGTCTTTATCTTCATATAAAGACTTCACATTGTCGATCTCCAGTCCGGACTCAGCGTTGATAACCCGTTGTCTTTGTCCGTTCGGGCCAAGGAAGATCACACCGTTGATGGTGGTATTGTAGAGATATTGACCATTTGAAAGTCGAATTCCACCGTAAAATTTGTTCTCGATGTTATAGGAAACGAATTGCTCATCAAGGGCAGTGATCAAAAGACTATCTCGAAACGCCTGGTATTTGATCAGGAAAAAACCCCCTTCTCTGGTTCCTGCGATCATGCCATCATCCTTCCATGGAAGCAGGGAATATATTTTCAGGTCTGCGAAAAAGGATCCGCCCTTGGGAAGGTGGAGGGTATCATGATCCATCAACAGGAGTCCAACACCGTTTTCCTTGATCCAGTAAGTGTTGTTCACAAAGAAAGACTGATGGAACTGGCCTTCCGGCTTCCACATATCCATTTCCTTACCATTCCAGCGAAATACCTGGGTCCAGGTTTGAAAATAAACACCATCGGGCCTTAGGTAAGTTTTCCATACATCCCTGAATTCCCTTTCTTCCTCAGGGATATGAGCCATTAGGGAAACATATTCCCTGTGGCCAAAGGAATCCACTTGAAAATACCCGATCTCCCCTTGTGATCCCGCATAGAGAACATCTTCGGAAGGATCATAGGCCAAAGAGCGCAGCGTTGACATATTGGCTACAGGGTAGAGGTTCCAATTGATCCCGTCAAAAGACACCAAACCCAGGGTATTTCCGAAGTACATCATCCCTGAGGAATCCTGTACTATGGCCCAATTTTGAGCTGCGGCTCCCATCTCTTCATAAGAATAGTGCTTCACAAATGCTCTTCCGAGTTGAGCATAGCCGGAGATCGTTAAAAGCAATAAGAAAGGACAGAGGAAAAATCCTTTTAGGGGATAAGCGGCGATCGCTGGGTTGAGGCTTGTAGGCTTGGTTCTTTTCAAATCAAAATGAAATGGCACTAAAAATATCCAAAAATTGGCCCTCGGGCTAAGGGATATAATTTTTTCTGGTTTTAAATAGAACCTGAAACAATGCTTGAATCGTATCGTATTGTTAATTTGGAAGCTTAATCCTTAAGAACTATGAGAAGAATTTTCCTTTTACTGCTTATGGCATCTGTGATCTGGAGCTGTAATGATAGCAGCTCCGGTGGTGGTTCGCCATCGGTGTACATTCCAGAGCCAACTATTGATGTATCGGATGCCGATGCGGTATCCACCGAAATAGGAACGTCCAATACTTCCTGGATAGCCAAACCCGGTGATCCCGATCCTCAAACCGGCACTATGACCATATCTTCGGTATCAAGTGGCGACACCGTTTTCTCTACAAACGGACTTTCAGTAGCGATTCCATTGAATATTGAAACCGGGGATCCCGATGCCAGCCAGGTTTTGGTACAGGTGGATGGCGCCAATGCCCATTATGAAGCGCCGGTCGATCCGGATGGAAAATTTGGACTATTTCCGAGAAGCGATGCCCCCGGATTATTCCCCGGCATCGAAGCGGCCAAGGGATCCGCCATGGGCTCCGTTAACCCGCAGTCAGGCGAAAACCTGTTTATTTTCAAGATGCCTGAGTTGATCAAACCCGGACAGTTTTGTCTCACTTTCCAGATCACAAATGGGACTGATATCAGTAATCAGGTCTCTGTTTGCATCGAGGTTATTCAAAGAGGTGGAGCTGGTACCGGCAACCTTACCTCCAAAACCTGGTTGCTCAATACACGAAAGTGGTATGATTCAGATGACAACTTGATTCTTGAAGACACCATGTTTCAAGAGGTCAGTTTTTCATTTCCGACTCAGATTCCCTGTGGTGGTAATTTTGTCAATGTCAATGTTGAAGTCAGTACCAGGATTGCTTCTACTATGAAGTTCAATATTGATGGAAGTTTTCTTCAAAGGACCGGGGTGACCGCCCGAATTCCTGATTCCACAAGCCAATGCACGGTTTCTTATTTTGAAATTGATTCGACCTGGGTGTTGGAAGGTGGTTGGGGTTATAGCGATAGCACCAAAATACTCGGGATTTCCATCAATGCCGGATATAATTCCGTAGGCCAGCTTCAGTCCCCTGATGCAATGGGTGGCGAGCTAATCACCAATACGGCCACATTGTTGGAGTTGAGGGTCACGGAAGATGATGAACTGTTTCATGGTGACTATTATGTGTTCAGTTTGATACCAGAAAGAAATTGAAAGCCCAACCCCGCTTCGGCGGGGTTTTTTTATGTCCGGATCCGGGTGCTAATGGCCGAGCAGCTTTTTTATCTCGTTGAGCTTTAAGAGGGCATCAACAGGAGAGATCAGATTGATATCCAGTTTTTTCAAAAGTTCCTTGACCTTGAGATAATTTGGGTCGTTAGCTTCGAAGGCACTCATTTGATATCCTTTGCTCTCCATTTTCTTGAGCTGCTTTTGTGCTGATTGCATGGGTTTGCTATCCTCCATTCGCATCAACACCTCATGAGCTCTGAGCACAACCTCATTGGGGATGCCTGCCATCTGAGCTACATGGATACCAAAACTGTGCTCGCTCCCTCCCTCTTCAAGTTTTCTCAGGAAGAGAACCTTGTTTCCGACTTCTTTGACGGAAACATTGAAGTTCCTCACCCGCTCGAACTTGGCCGCAAGTTCATTGAGCTCATGGTAATGCGTGGCGAACAGGGTTTTGGGATGGACCCTCTTCCGGTTGTGCAGAAATTCTACGATGGACCAGGCTATGGAAATGCCGTCAAAGGTACTTGTCCCCCTGCCTATCTCATCCATGATCACCAATGACCTCTCACTCAGGTTATTGAGAATGCTGGCCGTCTCGCTCATTTCCACCATAAAGGTCGATTCGCCCTTGCTCAGGTTGTCCGAGGCTCCAACACGGGTGAAAACCTTATCAATAATGCCAACCCGACAGCTTTTTGCAGGCACCATGGAGCCCATCTGGGCCATGATGACTATGAGGGCATTTTGCCTGAGGAATGCGGATTTACCGGCCATATTAGGTCCGGTGATGATGTGGATCTGCCCCTTTTCCGGGTTCAGATCAAGATCGTTTGGAATGTACTTTTCTCCCGGTGGCAACTGTTCTTCGATGACAGGATGCCTTCCATTTTGGATATCCAGGATCATGCTCTCGTCCACTTCCGGAAAGCAATAATTCTTAGAAGAACCTACCAGAGCCAGGGAAATCAGGCAATCCAGCATTCCTATATTGATCGAAGAAGTTTGGATCGAAGAAACGTATGGCTGGCAATCCTCGATCAGCTCGTTGAAAAAGGTCTGCTCCAACTCACGGATCTTCTCATCTGCATTCAGGATCTTTTCTTCGAAGGATTTCAATTCCTCGGTTATATATCGTTCGGCGTTGACCAGGGTTTGTTTCCTGATCCATTCGGAAGGAACTTTCTCCCGATGCGCATTTGATACCTCCAGGTAATAACCAAAAACCTTGTTGTATGAGATCTTGAGTTTTGGAATACCGGTTCTTTCCGCTTCCCTCTCCCTTATTTTTTCGAGATGCTCTTTGCCGGAGTTGGCGATCTTCCGGAGCTCGTCAAGGTCTGCTGAGAACTCATCGCGAATGATCCCGCCGAGGTTCGACTGCATTCCGGGTTGATCGATCAATGTTTCATTGATCCTTTTCTGCAGCTCTGTACATGGGTTAAGGTTTGATGAGTAAGGTGACAATGAAGGATTGTCAAGCTGAGGATATTCCCGGATGGCCTGAATGGACTCCAGCGCAATGGATATCGCCTTCATTTCCCTGGGATTCACTCGCTTTGCCGCGACCTTGGATATCAGTCTGCTCAGGTCCCCGCAATTCTTGATCAGTCGGCCTATGTTTTCTGCCAGTTCATCATCATCGAAGAAGGCCTTTACGCCGTTTTGGCGCAATTGGATCTCATCAAGATTTTTGGATGGCATTGCAAGCCATCTTCTCAGCAGCCTTCCGCCCATTGGTGAAACGCTATGATCTAAGATCTGGATCAACGGAGTTCCATCAGCCTGGCGGGTATTGAGCAGTTCAAGATTTTCAATGGTGAATTGATCCATCCAGACATAATCCTGATCATCGATTCTGGAGATGCTGTTAATATGTTCAATGTGCCTGTGTTCTGTTTCTTCCAGATAGTGCAGAACCGCACCAGCAGCTCCGATACCGGGGCCAAAGTCCTCGACACCAAACCCCTTCAGGTTTTTTGACGAAAACTGCCTTGTCAATCTTTCATATCCGAAGTCCCTGGTAAACACCCAATCCTCCAGATAAAAGAGGTTATGATTTGTTCCAAAGACTTGCTGAAACTCAAGATCCTCTTTCTTCTGGATCAATACCTCGGAGGGATCGAATGCCTTTAGGTTCTTGGCAATGGAATCCTTGGGACCTTCCGAGACAAAAAACTCTCCCGTAGAAATATCAAGAAAAGAAATACCCCAGGTCTCCTGGGATTTATTG
>JANQHS010000217.1 GCA_028282565.1 Cytophagales bacterium
AAAGGCGATCAAAAGAGGATCCTGGCTTACCATAGCACCGTCAACAAAGGTAGTATCTTCAAGGAACAGCCGGATCTTTGGTGGCTCCTCATCCAAAACAACATTGTCACAACTACCACCGACATAGATATCCTCAAATGAACCCGAAGCATCTAAACCATTGTCAGAAGATGAAGCATAGATGTTGACTCTTCCTTTTCCAATCTCATAATCGATGTCCTTGGGAACGATAAATTCAAAAGAGAACCTGCCATCCTTAACACTTGCAAAACCCTTGTATATGTAATTCCTGTAAAGTTCGTAGGAGAATATAGCACCGTTTTCCTCAAGAGTCTGTATCTGCAAAGGCTTATCAAAAAACTTCCCGTCAGCCATACCCTCAAATGATGCCAGTACCATTGAATCCCCACCTACGATCTCTCCGTCGATCGAAACAAGACAAAGAGCATTTAGGGTATCAGAACCTGCACTGACAGGTTTTTTATTCACATGGGTGATCTTGATCCTCTCTTGAGGATAATTCAATTTCATGGAAGGATCTCCAAGAAGGGCAAAATTCCTCGTATTATTGATCCCATAAGCATTTTTGGTCCTCCTGCTGATCTCCCCGAGCCTGAGGTAATCATTATTCTCCTTCTTAAAAACCCGGTTGTAAAACTCTACATTGAGATTATAATTACTGAAAGCCCATACCGGTCTTGTTGTGGTCATCAATCCAATTGCTCCGCCATTCGGGTTTAAAAGGCAAAGTTCGCCTCCTGCAATCTCTTCCGGATTATCAAAGCGCCCGAATTCACAGGTCGCAGTAAAAAAGAAAGAGAGCTGATCTATGTTGGTCCAATCTTCAATCTGCTCGGTTCTGAGGATTTGTTCTTCGGTCCAGCCAATTGGACCTCCATGACCCGAATAATTCAGGATCAGGGAGCCCTCTTCAACCGCTCTGCTTACGGCCTCCTTGGCAGCAGGTGAGACCGCTCCAGCCGGGCTTGGAACCTGATCATAAGAACCCAGGTAGATCTTGTTGAGGTTATATTCCGGATGCTCCTTAGCGATCTTTTTCGCCACACCATCTGCATCTGTCTGGTGAGTGTTTCTATCTCCATCATCTGCTACAAAGCTTATCCAGGTTCGCCAATCGCCAATCGTTTTTCTCTGATCGGAATAATGGATGATCTTATCCACCATGACCGAAGCTTCTTCGATAGAACTTACGGGCAACCTGCCAACGCCGATGTCCATAATGGTCACCTTATTGTTCTCCAGCCATTCACCTTTGCCGTCCTCCAGAAATGCGAAATAGTCATCCGAATTGTAAGATTCGATATTGTTATGACTTTCATAAGACTGGTAGCAAGGAACAAAATTTGTATTTCCGAAGACCCTATCTTTGAAATCATAGGAACAGTCTCCAAAAAGCATCACATACTTCAATACACCCGATTGATCACGGTCGTATAACATTTTAACATAATTCCGAAGTGCTGAGAGATCCTGTGCTCCGGAAGAGAATTCGTTGTAGACCAGCCTTGGGTTCACGACTATCGATTGAATTCCATCATTTTGCCAGCGGAAATCCGCGAGCCTTTGGGCCTCCTCCCTGAAACGATTCGGCGAAAAGATCACCATATCGACAGGCTGGTGCTGGTGAAGATTCTGGTTGGCAATTCTCTTCATGCTCACGGGAGCATAAGCAAAGGCCGGGTCAAAAACCACAAATTCAGGAACTATACCGTTTGCATTTTGGTGCTTGAAGGTCAATTCGCCAGCATTGAAGTTGGTGGATTGAGCTAATGGAGCCACAGGGTTGGTCACTTCCCAAACCATCATATTTTGGTTGGCCTGCTGCACATGGTATCCGTATACTCCTCCAGCCTGGCTCTCGATCCTTCTAAAGCTCGTTTGGCGTTCAGGAACCTTGGTTTTAGACACGGAATGCACCCGGATCCTATTCAGGTAGCCCTCCGCGGCGCCGTTTCCATTCTTATCATAGGTCACTCTAACATTCAAAATTCCATCCGTGAGTGTGCTTGGGTCTATTAACCCTTCTATGCGGCCTGCATTCACATACTCACCATATGGAACCACAGTCCCATTAAGGACTTGGGATCCGAAGTTCGAACCATTGACTGAAATAGTAAATTCGGCACGTCTGCCCGCCGAGATATGAGCAAAATCAACACGCAGCCAGATCATAGAGGAAAGGTCAACTTCGCCAAGATCGAACTGATAATTCCGATTCAATGTAAAATCAAATATCTCTCCATACCATTCTCTTCCCGATTGGATCAGGTTGTTCAAGTCCTGTTCGTGCTGGAGACGATTATCGAAATAACGAAAATCGGAC
>JANQHS010000281.1 GCA_028282565.1 Cytophagales bacterium
GTACTTATAGGGAGCATTATCAACATCAATAAACACTTCGATGCCGGAATTCTAGCTCGAAGACTGGGGTCAAAATTCTTCAACCCATCTTCCGGGACCTTTTCTGAGCTATCAACTGCTCAAAATGAAAACGGCGTCTATGTCTCATTGAAATGGAAACCAAACCATGTCTGGTCGGTTGAGGGGTTTTCAGATATTTATAGTTTTCCATCCTTGAGACATCGGTCCCTTGGTGCTGGATCCGGTTCGGAAAAACTGCTTCATTTCAAATTTAGGCCGAACAGAGATCTGCAGGTCCGGCTGGTTCTGAGAGCCGAAACAGTCAAAAATGAAACCCTGGAGAAAGACATCGAAAAATTCAGATCGATGGGAAGCATTCACAAAAAACTGGATGAGAGGCTCAAATATGGTGGCAGGATATATTTCAACAGGCAATCTTCATTGGAGACCAATCGAGGCTATGGGCTTTCACAAGAGCTAACCTATACGCTTAAGTTGTTTAGCGTTACAGGCTTTGTTGGCTTTTTTGACACCGAGGATCACCAAACCAGGATCTTCTTTTTTGAGAAAAACGTCTTTTGGGAATACGCGATCCCGGCATATAGCGGTACCGGAAGCAGGTATCTCATTCTGATCAAGTTTCGGCTACTAAAAAAGGCTTCTTTTTGGATCAGGTTAGCCCATACCCATTTATCGCGTCGAAATTCTATTGGCAATGGCATGGATACCATTAACGGAAATCAAGTCACCGAACTCAAAGGATTGCTGAAGTGGAACCTATTTTAGGTAATCGGAAAAATAGGCAATGGTCTTTTCCAAACCTTCTTCCAGGGATATTTTTGGCTCCCAGTCCAATTTTTCCTTGGCGAGGGAGATGTCCGGTTGGCGCTGCATGGGATCATCCTTTGGCAAGGGGTTGTTGACGATCTTGGATTTGGAACCTGTCATTTTGATCACCTTCTCAGCCAATTCCAGTATTGTAAATTCCTTGGGATTCCCAATGTTGATGGGATAATCCAGATCATCGGGTCCATCCATCAACTTCATCATTCCATCAAGCAGGTCATCGACATAGCAGAAAGAACGAGTCTGATTTCCTTCGCCGTAGACCGTAATATCCTCTCCTTTCAATGCCTGAACAATAAAGTTCGAGACGACCCTTCCATCGTTTTCATGCATCCTGGGACCATAGGTATTGAAAATCCGAATGATCCTAATATTCACATTGTTCTGCTGATGATAATTCAGAAAAAGGGTTTCGGCACATCGCTTACCTTCATCATAGCAAGCTCTCGGGCCGAAAGGATTGACATGCCCCCAATAGGTCTCCTTCTGAGGATGTTCTTTTGGATCACCGTAAACCTCGCTGGTCGAAGCCTGTAATACCTTAGCCTTGACCCTTTTTGCCAGTCCAAGACTATTGATGGCTCCCATGACAGATGTTTTAACCGTTTTAATGGGATTGTACTGGTAATGAATTGGAGAAGCCGGGCATGCAAGATTGTAGATCTCATCCACCTCATAGAAGAAAGGATGGGTTACGTCATTTCGGATCAATTCGAAATACGGATTATCAAGCAGATGCCGCACATTATCTTTCGATCCCGTGAAGTAATTGTCCATACATAGGACTTCATTGCCCTTGTTCAGCAGCTTTTCACAAAGGTGGGACCCAAGAAATCCTGCCCCTCCAGTGACCAGTATCCTCTTTCTATGCAAACTATTGAGAGTTTATGATTCCTATGCCGTGATATTCGAATCCAAGTTCGCGCATCTCAACCGGATCATAGATATTTCGTCCATCAAAGATGATCCGCTGATTCAGCATCGAACCTACTCTTACGAAGTCGGGAGATCTGAATTCACTCCATTCAGTGATAATAGCAAGGAAGTCAGATCCCTGAAGGGCATCATATTGATTCTGGCAAAATTCAATTTTGTCGCCGATCATTCTCTTGGCTTCAGGCATAGCAACCGGATCATAGGCCTTCACTGTACAACCGGCCTCTAGTAGGCTTTCGATCACAACCAACGAAGGCGCTTCTCTCATGTCATCGGTCTTTGGTTTGAAAGAAAGACCCCATACAGCAACGGTTTTTCCCTTAAGATCGTCCCCAAACCTTTCCTCCATTTTTTTGAAGAGAACGGTTTTTTGCCTCTGGTTCACTTCTTCTACCGCCTTGAGCACCTTGAGTTCATATTCGTTTTCCTCTCCCGTGCTGATGAGGGCTTTTACGTCCTTTGGAAAGCATGACCCACCGTATCCTGCACCGGGGTAGATAAACTTGTTTCCAATTCTGGGATCTGTTCCAATTCCTTTTCTCACCAGGTTCACATCAGCTCCGAGGAGTTCACAAAGGTTAGCGATATCATTCATGAAGCTGATCTTCGTGGCAAGCATTGAGTTCGCTGCATACTTGGTCATCTCTGCTGAAGGGATATCCATCATGATCAGCGGGTGGCCATTCAATGTGAAAGGGTGATAAAGCTTTTGCAGTAGTTTTTGCGCTCTTTCAGAACCGACTCCAATGACGATCCTGTCCGGCCTGAGGAAGTCCTGAACAGCAGCACCTTCTTTAAGGAACTCCGGATTTGAAGCCACATCGAATTCAATATCCGCACTCCTGTTCGCGAGCGCTCTGGAGATCTCGTCATGAACCTTTTTTGCGGTTCCCACTGGCACGGTACTTTTCGTGACAACCACGCAGTAATCCTCCATGTTTTCTCCGATCTCCCTTGCGACCCCAAGCACATGTTTGAGATCAGCACTTCCATCCTCATCGGGTGGAGTACCAACGGCAATAAAAGCCACGGAGCTGTCTCTGATACTGTTTGCAAGATCTGTGGAGAACTTAAGCCTTCCGTTTTCAAGGTTCCTCAATACCATTTCTTCGAGCCCCGGCTCGTAAATGGGAAGAATCCCCTTTTTTAGGTTTTCTATCTTTTGGGAATCAATGTCGATGCACGTGACGTCCAAACCTACTTCAGCAAAACAAGTTCCTGTGACAAGGCCTACATATCCGGTTCCAACAATGGAAATTTTCATTTAAGAATGGGTTTTCAAAAGAAGGCGCAAATATAAGTATAGGACTCTTACACTACTTGCATTTGCTATAATATAAACTGACTTAGATCCCGGTTTTCTACCATTTTCGAAAGCTTATTCCGAACCATCTCCGGAGTTATCGAGAGCTTTGTTCCAGGGGTAATCGAATCAGGTACGTCGTAAAGGATCTCGTTGAGCAGGGTACTCATGACTGTATGCAGCCTTCTGGCGCCAATATTTTCAATTTCCTCATTGATCTTGAATGCCATTTCCGCAATGACTTCCAAAGAACTATCCGAAAATTCGATCTCTACCTCTTCAGCTTGTAGCAAGGCCGCATACTGTTTGGTCAGTGCATTCTTCGGCGTTTTAAGGATCCTGTGGAAATCCTTTTGGGTCAGGCTTTCGAGCTCTACCCTGATCGGAAACCTTCCCTGAAGCTCAGGAATAAGATCTGAGGGCTTGGCTACATGGAAAGCACCTGCCGCGATAAAGAGAATGTGATCGGTCTTCACAACACCGTACTTGGTGTTCACGGTGCTTCCTTCCACTATGGGCAAGAGATCCCTTTGAACACCCTCCCTGCTAACATCAGGCCCGGAACCTTTAGAACTATGTCCCGCCACCTTGTCGATCTCATCGATAAATATGATTCCAAGATTTTCAACCCTTTGGATCGATTCTTCCTTGACCTCCTCCATATCGATCAACTTGGCAAGCTCCTCTTCCACTAGGATCTTCCGGGCATCCTTTACACTCACCTTCCTCTTCTTTGCTTTTTTGGGCATCATTCCACTGATCATCTCCTGGATGTTCATCATTGATACCTCATCCATTCCTCCTCCCACGAAACCCATGCCCGGAGCTGCCTGGTTTTGAACATCGATCTCGATCTTTCTTTCCTCCAACTCGCGGTTTTTCAATTTTTCTCTGAACCTTTCCCTGGTCTTGACGTTTAGATCATACTCTTCTTCAGGACTTTCCTCCACCTGGGAAAAAGCGCTCTCAGCTTTGCCTACAGGCTTCTTAATCGGAGGGATCAAAATATCCAGTATCCTCTCATCAACGGTTTCTTCGGCTTTTTCCCGAATCTCCTTCTTCTTTTCCTCCTCCACCATTTTGACACCCTGCCTGACAAGGTCCCTGACCATACTCTCCACATCTCGACCCACATACCCGACTTCCGTAAATTTTGAGGCCTCCACCTTGGTAAAAGGTGCCTTGGCCACATCGGCAAGTCTCCTAGCAATCTCCGTCTTTCCAACACCCGTTGGCCCGATCATCAGAATGTTGTTGGGCACGATATCCTTTTGAATGTCTTCAGGTGTTTGAAGCCGCCTCCATCTGTTCCTCAGGGCTATGCTCACATTTCGTTTGGCATCATTTTGACCAATGATGTACTTGTCAAGTTCTTTTACGATTTGTTTCGGTGTGAAAAAATTCTTCTGAAGCATAATTCTAATTTGACAGGTCTTTTGAAAAAATCGGATTCAGATTCATGGCTATGGTAAACAGATTTCGTCCTCCCTCAACATGATAAAAAGACCTGGTATACTCAAGGGAAAAGGATTTGATCCTGGCCATAAATCCAAAAGAAAACCCTGACAAGGCTGCCCTTTCCTCAATTCTTAGTTCGCTCCTCCTCAGGTGATTATAACCCAGGCGAATATTGAAATTATCCGAGAAAACGAATTCCCCACCGAGAACAAAGTGAGACGCGATTTTATCAAAGGTCGATTTTTCCTCAGGTACAACATTTCCATTCTGATCCAATTGATCTGAGTTATTTGGATCGAGGTATACAATATCATATTGATACAGGGAATGCGCTGTCAGCGAAAACCTAAACGGCATATGCTCTGGCTTAAAGCTGGTTCCCAACTGGATATCGATCGGCGGGTTATAATCCTGCCCGTCGGCATACATCGAAAAAGGGAATCCAATATTTTTCACTACAAGCCCAATAACCCAGTCCTTCTTCGGGTGAACAAACTGCCCTCCAAGGTCCAAAAACAACCCTGACGCATTGTATTCCCCGATTCTGCTGTGGGCATATTTGAGCGTGCCACCTATCGAGAAGGGCTCCAGGGCGTAGGTATAGGAGATCCCGGTATAGAAACTATTGCTGGAGAATTCGCCAAGATC
The DNA here is from genome assembly GCA_028282565.1 of Cytophagales bacterium. Taxonomy (GTDB): domain Bacteria; phylum Bacteroidota; class Bacteroidia; order Cytophagales; family CCMP332; genus JANQHS01. The sequence continues at coordinate 5,192 of JANQHS010000281.1, forward strand.
ATTTCCTGCATCGTCCTTGGCCTGGAAAGAACCATAATCCGTATAGCTAAGACCACCGCTCCAGGTTCCGGTCTTCTTTTCATCAACCGCAAAGCTGACGAGGTAGTTATTTATGCCTGAATAAAATGGAAAGAAAGAGAATGAGGCCCATTGAGTTCTTTCCGGGGTCTGTGAGGCCGGATTGTTCCAGAACGAATTTACATCCCTTCCTCTGTCCGAAACCAACTCTCCACCTAGTGCTTCGACTTTGGCATACTTAACAAAATGAAGAAAAGCAAAATCCTGGGTTCCACCAATTTGCGAGAAACCTGCAACAGGAAGAACACTAAGCAAAATCAGTAAAAACCTATACATCAGTTCTGAAACGAAACGGAGGTTCAAAAATTTGTTTTTTGGCCCATCATTTCAATTCAATCGCATTGTTCACTTTTTGTTTTAAAAGCGCAAAATCCAAAACTTCATCTGCATGATCAACCAATTGAATCTCCAATCCCTTTAAAAGATGCGCTTCGATCTCCTCTATGTCTTTTTTATTCTTCCGACTCAGGATAAGTGACTTGATCCCTGCCCTCTTGGCTGCCAATAGCTTTTCCTTGATCCCACCAACGGGCAAAACCTTTCCACTCAAGGTGATCTCTCCGGTCATTGCCAGCCTGCTTCTGACTTTGCGCTGGGTGAGTAGGGAAGTAAGGGCTGTCAGCATAGCAATACCCGCCGAAGGTCCATCCTTGGGGACGGCTCCTGCCGGGACATGAAGATGAATGTCATACTTTTCAAATACCTCATTGAGGATGCCAAGTGCTTTGGCATTTGCCTTGATATAACTAAGCGCAGCCATAGCTGATTCCTTCATGACGTCTCCCAATTGCCCTGAAAGCGTGAGCTTTCCCTTGCCCGGAGTAAAAATTGACTCAATCGTCAGGATCTCTCCACCAAAGCGCGTCCAGGCAAGTCCCGTAACCAATCCGGCCTTGTCATTATTTTCATAGGAGTCTCTGTCAAAAGGTGTGGCTCCAAGTATCTCTCCAACTTCTTCAGGGCCAAGGGTAGTCTTGTACTTCTCGGAAGTCGCAACCTTTTTAGCCACAGACCGGGCTATTCTGCCTATTTTCCTTTCCAGATCCCTTACCCCACTCTCTCGCGTATATCCATCGATGATCTTCTGCAGACCGGATTTGGAAATATTCATTTGAGAAGCCTTGAGACCATGCTCCTCCCTTTGTTTCGGTATCAGGTGCTTTTTGGCGATCTGAAGTTTCTCCTCCAGGGTATATCCATTGATCTCAATGATCTCCATTCGATCCCTCAGAGCCGGTTGAATGGTATCCAGTGAATTACAGGTTGCGATGAACAGAATCTTGGAAAGGTCGTACTCAACCTCAAGGTAATTGTCTACGAATGTTTCGTTTTGCTCCGGATCAAGAACCTCAAGCAAGGCGGAAGAAGGATCCCCCCTGAAATCCGCTCCGACCTTATCAATTTCGTCCAAAACGAAAACAGGGTTTGAGGATTTGGACTTTTTGATGTTTTGAACAACGCGTCCCGGCATTGCACCGACATAGGTTTTTCTATGACCCCGGATCTCGGCTTCATCCCTGATCCCGCCGAGCGACATCCTCACATACTTTCTCCCTAAGGCCTTGGCTATAGATCTGCCAAGCGAGGTCTTTCCAACTCCCGGAGGGCCATAAAAACAGAGTATCGGTGCCTTGAGATCCTCTTTCAATTTCAGCACCGCTAGATATTCAATGATCCTGTCCTTGACCTTATCAAGTCCAAAATGATCATTATCCAGAATTTTTCGTGCGTTCTCAAGATCCAGGTCATCGAGGGTGAATTCGCCCCAGGGAAGTTCCAGAAGAAGCTCCACATAATTCATCATCACCGGATATTCCGCAGATGCCGGATTGATCCTGACCAGCTTATCCAGCTCTTTGTTGAAATGGTCCTTTACTTCTTTCGACCACTTCTTTTCTTCTCCCTTCATGCGAAAATCCTCGATTTCCTTTTCCGGGGAGTCATAGCCAAGTTCATCCTGGAGGATCTTCATCTGTTGCCTCAGGAGATAATCCCTTTGTTGCTGGTCGATATCCGTCGAAACCTTATTCTGGATCTCATTTTTGAGTTCAAGCATCTGGATATCCTTTAGCATCAACTCCAAAAGCTTGGTCGCCCTGCCCCGCACGCTTTCCACTTCCAGAAGTTTCTGCTTCTCGGCAAGATCCGCATTGACATTGGAACAAAGGAAGTGGATGAGAAACATGGGATTCTCGATATTGTCAAGCGCCATTTGTGCCTCCCTTGGAATCTCGGGATTGATCTTCAGTATCCGCTCGGCAGAATCCCGAATGGATTGCATCAATGCGTCAAGCTCTTTATCGGTTTCGCTTGGGAAGCTGTCTTTCAGTATTTTATACCTTGCCATGAAGAAGGGCTCCCTCGAGACCTCTTCACCCATTTCAAACCGGGCTTTTCCACGAATGATGATGGTGGTATTGCCATCGGGCATCACCAACATCTTAATGATCTTGGCAATTGTCCCGAGCTTAAAGAGATCCTTTAATTCCGGATCCTCTTTCTGCATATTTTTTTGGGTGACAACACCTATGACCCTGTTGCCCTTGTAAACATCCTTTACCAGGCGAATTGATTTTGCCCTGCCTACGGTTATTGGGATTACCATTCCGGGGAAGAGAACCGTATTCCTCAAAGGCAGGATCGGTAATTCATCGGGAAGATTTCCCAATTCTTTTTCATCGCCTTCATCTGATGTGACCAAAGGGATGAGATCGCCGGAATCCTCCTCAAAATCCTGGAAGAAAGAGGAATTGGCCAAAAAGTCATTTTTATCGTGCATATAAGCCGCTTTGTGCCATATTGACACCCAAAAACCTGATTATTCGGGGCAACCGGCGTCGGAAATTCGAATGCCTTAATAGCTCAATAGACATGCCAATTGCTTTGAAGGGGTTTAAGAATTCATTGTTTAGAACTAATATTGAGAAAAATTCAAACCTCCCAGGAATTTGAACCTGTTGAGATCACTTTTCATCTGTTTTCTTATGGTCATCGCCGCTTCGCCACTGCTTTTGGCAAAGGGCAAAAAGAAGAAGAGGAAAAAAAACGAGATCGAGAATATTATCAACCCTTTTGAGTTTCCCAATCTCTATGAGGAGCCATATTATGTGAATGAGATCGATCTGAACAGGATCAACAGATATGAGTATAAGGGAAAAACCAAGAAGCTTCTCAGGACATTAGAGGAATATGTGAGCAATTTCGGAGTTCAAAATTTTTACAGAGACCTTGATCTCCTTTGGATCCTTGGGCAGCTATATGAGGGATTGGGTCAATATGAAAATGCCAAATCCGCCTATCGTCTGGTGCTCAAACACTCGAATGTGAAGCGGGAAGAGGTCAAATTGCATTATGATTCTCTGACCAGGCAGGAGGAGGATATCTATGTACCCATCAAATATTACTATGACTTCGTAGGGATCGAAGGTCAGGTGGACACCCTTAGGGGCGCTGAGATCTACCAGAACATGGGACCCGATATCAATTCCTCTTCTGCCGATTATGGCCCTGCTCTGAATTTCGAAGCCACCAATATGATCTTTACCTCTACCCGGAATACGGTTTTTGAATTCCTGAAGGTCAGGCCGAATGAAGATCTTTTCGAATCTCCGAAGCTGGACGGTCAATGGGCATTCGCGCTTCCTCTCAAACAGATCAATACGCCCTACAATGAAGGTTCACCCTATCTGAGTCGGGATGGCAAGACACTCTTCTTCTCCAGATGCAATTGCCCGGATTGCTATGGGGATTGTGATATTTTCTACAGTGTCAAGGTTGAGGACACGGTCTGGGGAATTCCAAAAAACCTTGGACATGCCATCAATGGCAAAGCCTGGGATTCCCAACCCACCCTTTCCACCAATGAGGACACCCTATTCTTTGCATCGGACAGACTCGGAGGGTTTGGGCTTGCAGATCTCTATTACTCGGTCAAGACCGAAGCCGGAACCTGGGGTCCACCCGTTAATCTCGGTCCCAAGATCAATACCAGGTCAAACGAGGTCAGTCCCTTTTTTCATCCGACGGAATCCGTCCTTTACTTCAGTTCCAATGGCCAGATCAAGAACTTTGGAAGCTATGACCTGTTCAAGGTCAGAAAAACGAAAAGCGGAAGTTTTGATGAACCTAAGAATTTGGGTCCCCTTGTAAACGGGCCTGGAAGTGAATACTATTTCACCATGGATTCGAAATCGGAATTCCTGTATTATGCGCGATCAGAAGAAACAGATCTGGAAAACCTGGACTTGTATTCATTCCCATTACCCATGACCGCACAGCCTCTGGCTACAACCAAATTCAGGGGCAAGGTGATCGATACAGCCACCGGAGAGGGCATGCATGGCATCGTTTCGATCATAGATCTGGACAAGGGGATCGACATAGCCCCCAAATACCTGCGGGAGGATGGAACATTCGAGTTTGACCTGATCAACAACAATTCTTATTTGTTGATCGTCCAGGGAGAGGATTTTTTCAGGATCGAAGAGATCTTTACGCTTACCGAAAGCAGCGAAAGAATATACACCGCAGAGCCTATTTCAAGTAAGCTTAAGTTTCAGTCCATTGAGTTTCATGAGGGCGAATCGGAGATCCTTCCACAAATGGAAAACGATATCTGGAAAGTGATCGAATTCCTACTCGATCATCCGGACTTCAAGGTGAGTATAGGAGGACATACGGATTCCAAGGGGGATCCTGATACAAATCACAAACTGAGCTATGAAAGAGCTTCAGCGATCCGGGAATTCATATTGATCAATGGCCGTATCGACCCTTCCCGGGTAGAGGCTGTGGGCTATGGATTTGATAAGCCCATAGTACCCGACGAGCAAACCGAAGAAGACCGTAGCCTCAACCGCAGGGTTGAATTTGATATATACCGCGACTAAGCTACTGGAAGAGCTTAAGAATGTCGTTGAAGATGACAAAGGCCATGAGTGCTAACAACAGAGCCATCCCGGTTTTTTGAGCTGCTTCCATGAATTTTATGGGAAGTGATCGACCGCTTAGCATTTCCACCAGAAGGAATAAGACATGTCCTCCATCCAGTGCAGGAATTGGAAGCAGATTCATGAATGCAAGTATCAGGCTCAATAGGCCGGTGATATACCAGAATTTTTTCCAGATCCAGGTACCGCCGAAATAGGTGGCGATTCCTATAGGACCGGAAACCGCTTGGCTTGCCGGGATCTCACCAAAAAGGATCTTTTTGAATCCCTTGATATTATCCGCCAGGATCTTAAACGACTGAGAGGTCCCAACCGGAAACGATTCAAAGAATCCGTATTTCTTGGTGGACCTCTCCAGAGTACCATTGTAGGCAAAACCTATCGTCCCCTCGGCCGTCACAGGGATCTCTAATTCGATCTCTTCCCCACCCCTGTCGATTCCAAAAAGTACCGTTTCTCCTTTCACTGTTTTCATCTTGGAAAGGAAATCCTGCATAAAAACCACCGATTCTCCGTTCATCGTCAAAAACCTGTCACCGGCTTGAAGTCCCCCCTTATCCGCATTTGAACCCGGTGAGATCCTTTCGACCACAAAAGGCTCCAGAGCATCAGCAAAGGCCTGTTCTTTATTCCGGATCTTTTCGGACAACAATCCATCCGGTGCATTCAAGGTGATTTTCCGACCATCCCGCATGACAGTCATATTGGGATTGTCTTCGATCAGAAATGCTCCTGACTGGACATCGGCAAAGTCATCGAAATGCTTTCCATTGAGCTCGAGAATTTTATCTCCCCGTTGCAAACCCATTTTTTCCGAAAGCGGGTAGGTATAGACCCCATAGGTGTTCGCCTGATCAGCACTGAGAAAGGTTTTCCCATAGAAAAAACTGATCATCGCGAATATCACCACCCCGGTGATGACATTGAAGATGATCCCACCCAGCATCACGATCAACCTTTGCCAAGCGGGCTTTGCACGGAATTCCCATGGTTCGGGTTCCTTGCTCAACTCGTTGACATCCAGCGACTCATCTACCATCCCGGAGATCTTCACAAATCCACCCAAGGGTATGGCACCTATGGAGTACTCGGTTTCTCCGTATTTGAAACCCCAGATCCTTGGAGGGAATCCTATCGAATATTTTTCTACCCTCATTCCAAAAAGCTTGGCAAAGATCAGGTGACCAAACTCATGGATTCCTACTAGTATCGAAAGGCCCAGTATTAACTGAGCCGCCATTATTAACCCTTCCATCTAATAAATTAAATCTGTTGCGATTTTCCTGGATT
>JANQHS010000367.1 GCA_028282565.1 Cytophagales bacterium
CCTGAAAAGATCATCGCCGTTGGCGGACATTTGGACTCCTGGGACCTTGGAGAAGGTGCAAGTGACGATGGAACCGGTTGTATGCAGGCGATCGAAGTACTCAGGATTTTCAAGGCACTTGATATCCGGCCGAAAAATACGATCAGGGCTGTAATGTTCATGAACGAGGAGAACGGGCTCAGGGGTGGAAAAAAATATGCCGAGATAGCCGCCGAGAAGGGCGAGGTGCATGTTGCAGCTCTGGAGAGCGATGGTGGAGGGTTTACCCCGTACGGTTTTGGCTATACCTTACCGGATACCACTATGGAGGAGATGATCCTTTCCTGGAAGCCTCTTTTTGAAAGAAGAGAAATGCATGTGTTGAGAAGAGGCGGAGGAGGGGCGGATATCGGGCCACTGAGAAATCAGGATGTTCCGCTTTTTGGATTGTACGTAGACTCTCAAAGGTATTTTTACTATCATCACACAGCTGATGATACCTTTGAAAAGGTCAATGACAGGGAACTCCACCTTGGAGCCGGGGCCCTGGCTTCTCTGATCTATTTAATCGATAAATATGGCTTAAAAACCTCAACCTGATTACATTCCAATCCGTTTGTGTATTAAAGTGTGCGACCAAACCGGATCTTGTTGCCAACAGTATGAAAAATATTCAATTACTTCTTTTCCTTTTATTTCTACCATTCTTCTCCTTCTCACAGAGATACCTTGAATTATTGCAGGAAGAGCGCATCAACTTTTTTGAGGTCCAAAGAGAGGCGGAAAACTATTTTGAAAACAGGGATCAGGGTAAGGGTTCCGGTTATAAGCAATGGAAAAGGTGGGAATACCTGCACCGCAAAGATCTTGATGACCAGGGCTATGTGATTTCTGACCAGGCCAACTACCAGGAGATGATGGCATATCGGGAAGCCAATGCCGGCAGCCCAGAGTCAGTGGGAGGAGATTGGAGATCTTTAGGGCCTTCATCCTGGAACAGGACCTCTGGCTGGAATCCCGGTGTTGGAAGGATCGTCTGTATCGCGGTAGAACCAACCGCTCAACAATTGATCTATGTTGGAACCAATTCAACTTCAGGAAGCCTTTGGAAGTCCACCGATGGCGGAGGAAGCTGGAAGGTCCTGACCGATGATTTTCCTTCGGTCATGGTGGTCTGGAGCGTCAGTATTGACCCTCACGATACGAGTAAGGTTTATATGGGAACCACAGGCGGAGGGGTGATGAGATCCAACGATGGTGGAAATTCCTGGACTACCCTGCCCGGACCCAATGGAAATATCAGAAGGATACTTGTAAGCAGTCAGGATACGGGATTGGTTTTTGCAGGGTCGAATACTGGAATATGGAGAAGCACCAACTCCGGAAACACCTGGACAAAAACACATTTCTCTGCTGTAGAGGACATGGAATTCAAACCCGGCAATGAGAATGTGATCCA
>JANQHS010000411.1 GCA_028282565.1 Cytophagales bacterium
TCTTTGGTACATCCTATAGGCTCCGATCCCGCCTCCGACAAACATCCTTGTCATTCCATAATCCCCGATAAAGTAATCGGCGGTGAAAAGGAAAGGGAAGGAGTTAATGTATCTCCATTGCTGCCCGCTAATGGCTCCGTTTCCATCCTCGGTTTCATAGGTTGCCGATGGTACGGCCTCGTAAAAAACGTTCCAGGCCACTGTTCCGCCCAGAGCAACTTCCGGGCTTATGAATCCCTTGTAATCAATGCCGAATCCACGTCCGCTCACCTGGCTGATGAAATCTGATGTTTCACCTACAGGAACAGAGACTTGATATGACATTCCAAAAAATGAACCCTGCGCGAAACTGAGGAATGGGGTCAGGGCAAGGGCAACGAGTATAGATAGCTTTTTCATGTTTACTGGACGTTGGATTGAAGGTAAGGAGATTGTTCGAAGGCTTTCCGAACGCCGGAAATGGCTCTGCTCTGATTGTTGGAGCTGCTTGAACTTGCCAATCCGTTCATGATGCCTTCCCAGGTTAGTGGAAATCTCTTGGTTTCGGTATTGCCGTTCTTAAAGTCGCCAAGGTCCATGATCACAGAACCGGTTGTGTAGGAATAGGTATAGGGAACCCAGCCTCCCCAGCCCCAGCCCCAGCCCCAGCATGGGTACCACCAGCATCCACCGGTCGGGATCCATCCGCCACCGGAGTTCTTCACGAGTACACCCGTCACGATCATGACCATATCCGGGTTTGCCGGATTCGCGAGGTCTACGGTGTCGGTGATAGAATCCAATCTTACATAGCCTCTCTGAGACATTTGGGTCTCGATCTCATTGAGCAGGTCTCTTTCAAAACTCGCATCGGGCTCCTGATCATCGATATTTGATTGATAGCTGATCGAATCAGGCATGTAATAGGTCTTCGTAGCCCCAAAATCATAGTCGGGTGACTTTTGGGTAATCACTATATCCATATCCTGAATGTATTCAGGGCCTTTTGGATAACATCCTGCAACCAATATTGCAAGCACAAAGACTGATAAATAGCTTTTAAATGTCATAATCTTTTAGATCGAAGAATAGACCCCAAATTTACTGAATGAAGGCGATTTATTCCGTAAAAGCGCATCAATCATTTTGCTTTGATCCTATGATATGTAAGGATTCGGACGATGTTTAACCTGCAATCAGGCCATAAACGAATGAAGATCCATCGGGGATCCGGTCATAGTGACAAACCTTTGCAAAAGGTCTTGGTTGTATGGATCGTCAACATCACCACGGAAGTGCCCAGGTTTTTGGTATTCATTTAATTTGCAGCATTCCGCTAGAAAATGAAGCTATACTTTATTGATTGGGCAATCATTTCCGGGTTTTTTCTGGTTTCCCTTGCCATCGGTTTTTATGCCTCCAGATCTGCCAGGAAAGGTTTTTCGGAATTCTTCCTTTCCGGCAGGAACATGCCCTGGTGGCTATTGGGCATTTCAATGGTAGCCACGACTTTTTCCGCAGATACACCAAACCTGGTCACCGACATTGTCCGAAAAAACGGAATAGCCGGAAACTGGGTCTGGTGGGCTTTCCTGCTGACCGGAATGCTGACCACATTTGTGTATGCCAGCCTTTGGAGAAGATCCGGAATAGCAACCGATCTGGAGTTTTATGAGCTCAGATATTCGGGTAAGGGGGCCAGGTTCCTGAGAGCCTTCAGGGCGATCTACCTGGGAGTGTTTTTCAACAGCATGATCATGGCAACGGTGCTCTTGGCAGGAATAAAACTAGGCGCAGTATTTCTTGGTTTTTCGGCGTTTCAGAGCATTTCTTTGATTGCTGTTGTCACGTTGATCTACAGCATGCTTGGCGGATTCAGGGGTGTGATCCTGACCGATTTTTTCCAATTTTTTCTGGCCATGATCGGTGCCATATACACAGCCAATATCGCGATCAACCAAACAGGACTTGGATCGATTAACGCCTTGCTGAGCAATCCAAAGGTCGCGGATGCAACCGCCTTTCTGCCGGATTTTTCTAATTGGGAAAACGCCTTATTGCTTTTCGTGATCCCGATCGCCATCCAATGGTGGAGCGTTTGGTATCCCGGATCAGAACCTGGCGGGGGAGGCTATGTCGCCCAGAGAATTCTTGCTGCCCGGACCGAAAAGGGAGCGGTAAAGGCTTCACTGCTTTTTAATCTGGCGCATTATGCCTTGAGACCCTGGCCTTGGATAATCGTTGCCCTGGCATCCATGATCGTCTTTCCCGACCTGAATTCCATCAAGTCTGCATTTCCAAATATCCCTGAGGAAATGGTTAACGACGATCTGGCTTATCCGGCCATGCTGAGTTTTCTTCCCTCGGGCTGGGCAGGACTCGTGATGGCATCCATGATTGCGGCCCTGATGTCAACCATCAGTACCCATTTGAATTGGGGATCATCCTATCTGGTCAATGATATCTACCGGCGATTCGTTGATTCCGATGCCAGTGATAAAAGGTTGGTCTTTGTAGGCAGATTATCTACAGCTGGCCTGATGTTGATCGCCACTCTTTTTGCCTTGTTGTTGTCGCATGCCCTGGAAGCATTTAACATACTGCTTCAGATCGGAGCGGGAACCGGCTTGATCTTCATTTTGCGGTGGTTTTGGTGGAGGATCAACGCCTGGGCAGAGATCACCGCTATGGCGGTTTCTTTTGCTATGGCAGTTTACTTTCAGTTTATACATCCGGCTCTGTCATTGCCGGAACTCGGAATAGGCATAAAACTTGTCTTTGGGATATTGGTAACAACCATCTCCTGGGTGGGGGTGACCCTCATGACCGAGCCAACCCAAAGAGCTGTTTTAGAGAAGTTTGTCGACCGTATCAATCCGGGAGGTCCGGGCTGGAAGGGGTTTGGTGATCAGGAAAGGAAAAAATGGTCCGTGCCGACCGGGATCAGGGATATGCTGCAGGGAACTGTCGCCATTTACGGATTTCTTTTCGGCACAGGCTACATGATCTATTCCGATTATCTTTTGGGTACAGCTTTCCTGATCATCGCTGTTTTGTTGTTCGGGAACCTTTGGCACCGGATCAGGAGCAGTAATTGATCATTGGTAAACGATCTATTGATCCTTCTAGAACCCATCTTCGTCATCTTCCCAGACATCAAGGAAACTGGATCTTTGTCCATTGTCGCCCTCATAATTGATAGACTCACGATCCTCTTGTGGGATAGGTGATTTAACGGAATCCCATCCGCCGCCAAGAGCCTTGTAGAGCAGGACCTTGGAATTCAATTCCAACTGCCTGGTTTCCGATTCCGATAATTGCGCTGTCAGCAACCATTTTTCGGATTCCAGAACTTCAAGGAAGCTTGTCACCCCCATCATATACCGCTCGTTGGCAAGTTCAACGGCTTTTTCGGTAGCCGTACGTTGATATGTCCTTGCGGCATGTTCATCACGATAGGTCCTTACGGAGATCAGGGCATCCTCAACTTCCCTGAAGGCGGTTAGCACTGTATTCTCGTAATTGTACCTTGCCGCCTCTGTTCTTTTTCTTTCCACTTCAACCCTCCTTTTGTTTTTTCCAAATTGAAATATGGGACCGCCGATCTGGCCCATGATCGTTCCCACCACCGATTCTGCGTTGAACAGATTACCGGGGGTATTGGTTGCAAGACCTAGCACCCCAAGAAGATTGAATGAAGGAAATCTCATAGCAGTTGCAACTCCTATTCTTGCGTTTTGAGCTGCAAGAGAGGCTTCCGCCTGCATGAGGTCAGGTCTTCTGGTCAGTAGGTTTGCTGGTAATCCGGGAGGAAGTGCCACATCGATAGACTGAGCATAAATATCCTGAGGTGTTTCAATCTCACCCGGATTCCTTCCAAGAAGCACGCTGAGGGCATTTTTGGCTTTGGCGACTTCTCGCTCAAACTGAGGGATCATCGCTAAGGCTATGGCTTCCTGGTTTTGAGCTTGGGCTAGGTCTATTTCAGCTACAGTACCCTCCTTAAACCTGGCCTCCACCAACTCTCTTGATCTTGTCCTGGATATCGCCCTCTTCTGCGAAATATCCAATCGGTTTTGAAGGTCCAAGAGAAGGAAGTACTTCGAGGCGACTTCCGAGATTAGATTCATGGCTACCACGCGTTGGGAGAACTCAAGGGAGAACAGATCATTCCTTGCTGCCTCATTGGCTCTTCTGAATTTTCCCCAAAAATCGATCTCCCAGGAGAGTGTGGGAGCAAGAAAATAGATGTTTCTGCCACTTGTTTGCTCCATGGAGGCGAAAATGATATTGGAAGTTCCTGCCTGGCCCTGGAAATCAATGGATGGAGCAATATCAGCCTTGGTATAGCCAAGTGCGGCTCTCGATTCTTCGATCCTGGCTGTGGCGACCTTCATGTCCTTATTCTCTTCAAGAGCCACGGTGATCAGTCCCTGCAGGGTAGGATCGGTAAAGACTTCCTGCCAGGGAATCGTAACAATGCTGTCGGTCAGCAGAGAATCATATTGATAATGGGCCTCGACTTCCACATCCTGACTTTCATAATTTGGCCCAACCTTGCATTGGCTTAAGAAAAGAAACACCCCCGGTATGGCGATATA
>JANQHS010000456.1 GCA_028282565.1 Cytophagales bacterium
GATTTCCGCAAACGCGACCTGATTGGTCGGCAAACCGGTGCTGATCCCGGTCCAGAGATTTCCACCGTCCAGCGTGCGATAAGCCCAGGAATTGCTGGTAGCATAGATCACCTGGGAATTGGATTTGCTCACCTCAACGCGCTGTAAAGGAAAGGGGTTTCCAAAATTGGAAATACGAGTCCAGCTCTGCGCTCCGTTGGTTGATTGCCATACGTTCTGAAGTCCCAGATAGAGGACATCAGGGTCCCAATGGTCCTGACGCAGTACCGTCGCGAAAGCGCTTGTTTCCGATCCCGGGGTGACCTGGAGGCTGAAGCCGTTCAGCCCGTTGATACTCTTGAAATACTGTCCGAAGTGGGCGGAGGTATAATAGGTGAGGGAATCGGTCCAGTCAAAGTAGCAATTGAATCCATCGCCCCAGGTGATGGTGGTCCAATCCTGACCGTCATAATGACTGCTTCCGACATCCTGCATTCCGGCGATCAGGTTTTCGGAATTGAACGGGCTGTGATTGAAGCTGTAGATCTGGTGAATGGTCAGGTTGGAAGAAATATCTACCCAATCCCCTCCCTGGTTGTCGGTGTAAAAGATCCCGCCATCGCAAGTGGTATACAGGCGGTTACCAAAAAACTCAACATTATGGACATCACCATGTACATACTCGGAAGTGCCGGCCTTGGTCCAATCACTGGTCGGGGCAAAACTCATGCCCCCGTCGGTGGATTTCCAGATATTGATTCCGGCGGTGAAGATGTTGTTCTCATTCTGAGGATCTACGGTTACATCCATGTCGAACCATGCCTGCCCGCCGGTTCCTCCGGCTTGAAAGTATCCGAGAATATTCTTCGAGTTGGGGCTCAGAGAAAAGCTTTGGCCGGCGTCATCGGAAATGTAGAAACCATAAAGCCCGCTATTGGAAGCATCAGCCGCGATAACATAGACCCGGTCCGGATTGGATTCGGAAGTGGCCAGCTCCATTCTACTGATGGCCGCATTTTCCGGTAGTCCTGAATTGCTGAATTGCTGCCCCCCATCAGTTGAAAGGTAAAATCCGGCAGCGGATGTTGCAAAAAGCGTGTCCGGAGATCCGGGCTTGAACTCGATATCCCGCATGTTTCCCGTATGGACCTGGGCCCAGCTCTGTCCCCCGTCATTGGTTCTCATAATTCCCGTTACGGTAGCGGCCCAGAGCGTATCTGTATTCTCCGGATGCATTAGCAGACGCCGGATGTTGATGATATTGCTCACCGCATAGTTCAGCCCGGTGGAGTCCCAATTCAGACCCCCGTCGGTGCTTTTTAACACTCCAATGCTATAGGTATTGTTGGCATTGTTATCCCCGGTTGCCAAATACATGATGTTAGGATCTTTTGGGTTGATGGCGATATCCGCCACTCCGATCACCGGAAGATCGTCTGTTAACGGGACCCAGGAGCTCCCGAAATTTTCGGATTTCCAAAGCCCTCCCGAGGGCGTGCCGATATAAATAATGGATGGGGTGTCGGGATGTATCTCTACGCAGCTCACCCTTCCATGCCCCGGAATGGTTGAGAATTGTGTGAACAATAAAGTGTCATGGGTCATGTATTGTGACCAGACATTTGTTGATCTCAGCGAAGGCGCTGAAGCTTGCACCGATTTCCGGTATTTCCGGGCCTCTCTCCAGGCGATCATAGGATCGGGCAGGTTTCCGGAAGGGTAGACCCTAGGGCTTATGAATTGCTCCCATCGACGGAATTGCTTGTAGCCCTGTCCTTTTTGAGGGGTTTTATCCTTCCAGTAAGCATCGAACTTTTTTTGAATGGCATAGAAGTTTCGTTCACCCGAAAGGGCCAGCTTGATGTAATCCTGGCCGGGGGCTATGTGGCTTAAAAAAAGGAAGGTCAGTAGAAGAAAAAATGAGCGCATATTGGTTCAAATAATTTCAAAGGTCGTGGAAAGCATAGGGTATTAATTGTACAAAACCGAAATGATGGCTAATCGTGTAAGAGTTGGATAACGTTGCCTTCTTGCTTTTTGATGGCAACAGGGGTGTATCCAGTGGATTGTTTGATCTCCCTGATGAAATGACTTTGGTCGTAGTAATCAAACATATTGGCTAATTCTGTCAATGATCTCTCCGGG
>JANQHS010000045.1 GCA_028282565.1 Cytophagales bacterium
GGGAAAAGGTTTTAAAGCAATAAAAACTTAGTTTCGGCCGATTTTTTCGATGAAGACCTATTTCAACTTATTAAAATTCGCTCCCAGTATCCGAGGGTACGTTCTACCCTTCGCGATCTTCATGATCCTGCATGTGATCTTCAGCCAGCTGAATTTCGTAATGATCATTCCATTGTTGGACATCCTCTTTGGTACCACTCAAACAAGTGCATTGGATGCCGGCCAGATCCCGGAGCTTTCATTTTCGCTCACTAGTATTCGACTCAACTTTCAGTACTATCTGTCTCAACTGGTTCAAAACGAAGGTGCATTCAGCGCCCTGAAAGTCGTCTGCATTACAGTGGTTGGTGCTGCATTTGTTTCCAATTTGTCCAAACATTTATCCGATCGAATTCTAGAAACCATTCGTGCAACTTTCATCCTCAACCTGAGACAAAAGGTTTTCGACCACCTGGTTCATCTTAACCTCGGATTTTATGAGAAAAAGAAAAAGGGAGATATCATTTCAAGGATGACCTCCGATATGCAGGAAGTGGAAGCCACCGTGATCCATGCCTTTACGGTTCTCACCCGTGATCCGATTATGTTGATCGGATTCTTTATTATCCTGTTCACCCTGTCGGCCAAGTTGACACTTTACTCTCTGATCATCATTCCCGCAATCGGGGGACTGATCGGAGCCCTGATCAAGAAACTAAAAAAGGACGCAGAGAAAACGCAAAAGAGCCTTGGTCAATTGGTGAGTTACCTGGAAGAGGCCATCACGGGATTGAGAGTGATCAAGGCCTTCAATGCAGAGAAATACATCAAGGACAATTTCCTCAACGAAAATAAATTCTATGCTGCGGCGGTTCGAAAATTGAATATCCGTCGACAATTGACCACTCCCCTCAGCGAATTCATGGGAATTCTACTGGTGGCTATCATCTTGCTTGTCGGTGGAGCATTGGTATTGAATCAGGAATCCACCTTAACGGCCAGTGGTTTCATAGCGTATCTGGCGGTTTTCTCCCAGGTGATCCGACCTGCGAAATCCCTGTCGGAAACTTTCAGCAATGTGCAAAGAAGCCTGGTGGCGGGTAAAAGGATCATGGAGATCAAGGAAATGGAAAATACCATTCCGGAGAAAAAAGATCCTGTGGAGATCAAGGAATTCAGGGAGTCGATCAAATTCGAAGAGGTCCATTTCGCCTACGAAAGCAAACCGGTCCTTCAGGATATCGATCTCGAGATCAAAAGAGGCAAAATGATCGCCCTGGTAGGGCCATCCGGTTCTGGAAAAACCACCATGTCTGACCTGATCCCAAGGTTCTATGATCCGTTTCAGGGAAAATTGACCATAGATGGTGTAGATATCAAGGATGCGAAGATCTCATCCCTGAGAGCTATGATGGGTATCGTGACCCAGGAGCCCATTCTTTTTCATGATACCATTTTCAACAATATCGCCTTTGGGAAGAAAGCGAGCATGGAAGAGGTGGAAAAGGCCGCGCGAATTGCCAATGCACATGAGTTCATTCTCCAAACGGAAAACGGATATGATACCGAGGTTGGCGACCGTGGAATGAAATTATCCGGGGGACAAAAACAAAGGATCAGCATCGCAAGAGCCATTCTCGCCAATCCTCCTATTCTGATCCTGGATGAAGCCACTTCTTCTCTTGATACCGAAAGCGAAAAGCTGGTCCAGGATGCTTTGGATCACCTGATGCAAAACAGGACCTCATTGGTCATCGCTCACCGCCTCTCCACCATTCAAAAAGCCGATACAATAGTCGTACTGAACGAAGGCAGGATCGTAGAAATGGGCGTACATGAAGACCTGATCAAGAATGGAGACGGACTGTATTCCAGGCTTTCGGAAATGCAGGGGATCCAGCCATAAAAAAACCCCACTCCTCGGTAAGAAGTGGGGCAAAAAAATAATTAAAAGTGTTGTCTAGTATCTGTAATGCTCGGGCTTGTAAGGTCCCGCCTTTGGAACACCAATGTATTTTGCCTGCTCATCGGTAAGCTCAGTTAGCTCAACACCGATCTTGGCCAGATGTAGTTGAGCTACTTTTTCATCCAAATGCTTGGGAAGCGTATAAACCTTGTTCTCATAGCTATCAGAATTGTTCCACAATTCGATCTGAGCCAGGGTTTGATTGGTGAAAGAGTTTGACATCACAAACGATGGGTGCCCTGTAGCACAACCAAGGTTCACCAATCTTCCTTCCGCTAGGATGATGATCTCATTTCCATCTACATTGAATACGTCAACCTGTGGCTTGACGGTGTATTTGGTCTCACCATAGTTTTGCTCCAACCAGGCCATGTCGATCTCATTATCAAAATGGCCGATGTTACAAACGATGGTCTTGTCATTCATCA
>JANQHS010000081.1 GCA_028282565.1 Cytophagales bacterium
GACGGAATAGGGGATACTGTCAGGGTGTCTCTTACCGAGGCTCCGGAATATGAAGTTCCCGTAGCTCAGGCCCTGGTTGATAAATATGAAGGAACTCAACAAGAGGCCCAAGGCTTTGACCCGACGTTTTATTCCTCGCTGGAATACAAGAAAAGGGAGACCCGCGGCGTCCAAAATATTGGCGGCGAACACCATGTGCCTGTGGTGATCGCGGATTTTTCCGAAAAAGAGAATCTGGAAGCAGAAGAACTGAAAACCATAGGTCATTTCTATTATCCCGGACTGGATAAATGGAAAACCAACGAGTTTGGAGCCGACCTGATCTATTTGGGCGATCATCAAATAAACTTTGATGTGCCGGGAAATCTGAGAGTTATTTACGATTACCATACCTGGACAGGATTGCCACAAAAAGCTCAGGAGATCAGCTATCCCCTGATCAGCTTCATCGATAGAGATCAAGCCCCTCAGGAGCATCCGTACTTCCTTGTGGTTAGAATGTCTGATCTGGGCGAGATCCTTTCTAATGACATCTCACAAAATGGAATACTGATCCTGGACTTACAGGAATATGAGGGATATCGTCATGCCAGGTCGTTCTTTGTGAACCTGATGCAAAGGGATATTAAAAATCCCGTGATCATCAGAACAGGATCAAAACAAACGGAAGATGATCCCTGGCTCATCGATGTGAGTATTGCCGGAGGCGGGCCTTTTATCGATGGCTTTGGTGATGGTCTTTGGATACATGGCCCTGAGAATATAAATAGGGAGAAGATCAACAATACCAGTTTTTCCATACTTCAGGCAAGCAGGACAAGGATCTCTAAAACCGAATATATCAGCTGCCCGTCTTGCGGTAGAACGCTGTTTGACCTACAGGAAACCACTGCCCTGGTGCGTGAAAAAACCGACCATTTGAAGGGGGTGAAGATCGCCATCATGGGTTGCATAGTGAATGGCCCTGGGGAAATGGCGGATGCTGATTATGGCTATGTGGGATCGGGAAAAGGAAAAATTACGCTGTATCGGGGACAGGAGGTCGTAAAAAGGGCAGTTCCCTCCGAGAACGCGGTTAATGAACTGATAGGCCTGATCCGTGAAGACGGAGTTTGGGTAGAACCGGAATTGGTAAAGGAAAATGAATTATAGAGAGTTTTTTAAGCTCGGACCTGTGTTTGGGTATTTCTTCAGGTCCAAGGATCCAAGCAGACCCACAAATTTTAATATCCGCATGATGCATGGGATCAATAAGATCTCCATTCTTGTCTTTCTGGCGGCCATAACCTTCTTCCTGCTGAAGAAATTCCTGTAGTTTCGCCCTTGGTGAAGCTGGATAAGGTACTTGATCGGATTGAAGCTAGGCTTCAGACAGCTCTTCCCGGATTGGAAACCCAGGAGCAAATGGCTCCGGTGCACAGGCCGGATCTTGAAAAGAAGTTCAGGTTCAAAGATCCTCCAAGGGTAAGCTCCGTTTTGCTTCTTATGTTTTTGAAGAATGGGAAACTTCATATCCCGGCGATCGTTCGGGCCGATAACGGGGGAGTGCATGGAGGACAAATTGCCTTTCCTGGAGGAAGGATCGAACCTCAGGATAAGGATCTGAAGGAGACTGCGATCAGGGAAACAAAAGAAGAGATCGGAATTGACACAGGCACGGCAAGATTTCTTGGAAATCTGAGCGACCTTTTTATCGCGGTCAGCAATAACCAGGTACGACCTTATATCGCTTATACCTCCGAATCAACTCTTGAATACAGGCCCGACGGAAGCGAGGTGGCTGATGTAATTGAGATCAACATTGAGGATTACCTATCCGGTAAGAACAGGAAGGAAGGAGTGGTACAGACGAATCGGGGCTTCAGGATAAAAACCCCCTACTTTCCTCTACAGGGCCATCAACTATGGGGTGCCAGCGCCATGATTTTTAGCGAATTCCTCTCTATTATGGATGAGGTACACGCCAATCCTGGCTAAAATCGTTCTATCTTTGGTCTGATCGGCCTTTTTAACGATTTGACAAAGCACCTGTCCTCATATTTTGTACTTGCTGCCTTTCTGGTTTCTTGCTTTTATTCCTGCAAGCCAAAAATGGTGTGCCCTGCTTATCACAGTGCTTTCATACTGGGAGAAGAAGACCAACAGGAGTTTTTCTCAAACTTTGAGGGTGACAGCTTTCCGGAGATCAAAGACGAACTCCGGAGTTTTATGGAGAAGGATAAATACGGCATTGTTGTCGAAGTCAGCAAAAAGAAGAAAATGAAACTGCTTGACTTTGTGTCTATGGAGACCGTTTTCCCGTTGATCGATTCCACACTGTTGGATTCGACCGGGAGCCTACCTCAGCCGGGGTATAACCGGGATATGATGGTCTACAACAGAAAGTTCGGAGAAAGACTGAGAGATGCGCAGGCCAGGTGGGAATTGGATGCCAAATGGATGGAGGAGAATCCTGAAGGGGTTAAAAAGAAGAAAAAGAAAAAGCCAAAGGCAGAGGAAGATGAGGACGAAGATGAGTTTTCCGATGACGATTTTTACCTCGATGCGGATGATGAATGGTAAAAGGGCCGAGCTGCTAAACCGGATACTGATCTCTTGC
>JANQHS010000089.1 GCA_028282565.1 Cytophagales bacterium
CGATATGTGGGTATTGGAGTTGGATCAAAATCTGAATATGAGCTGGGAGAGAGCAACAGGCACAACCTATAGCCAGTTTGGAAGGGCGATATTTCAGACGCAGGATGGGGGAATCATGGCTTTTGGAGACGGAACAGGAAGGTCTGACGGGGATTTTCTTGAAAGCCATAGTGTTCATCCGGATTTTCAATTGGTAAAGTTTGAGGCCGACTGTCAGTCCCAATTCGATTATTCCTACCCCGAGCAAAGATGGGTTGAAGTTTTGGAACTAGACCCTTTTACCTACGTTGGAGTTGGCTTCAATGGAACTGGAGATATTGTCCTTCAAAAAATCAAGCCTGATGGAACATTGTTAGGAAGCCAGGTAGTTTATGATTTTGGAAACAGCATCGTTATATGGTTTGCTTGTAGAGGTCAAAATGGAGACATTTTAGTCGCTGGAAGGCAAGGCCCGTACATTCATTTATTAAAGTTCAGTTCAAACCTGCAATTTATAAATTCGGTAACCACTGATTTTCCATCTCCAATTAGCACTCCATACGTGTCAGGTTTATTTTACAGTCAGGCCAATAACTCAATATTTCTTTCTGGAAGATTTGGAGGGTCCTCCATCGTGATAAATGGAAACACCTTTTCTATAAATGATTTCGGAATCATCAGGTTTGACTATAACCTCAATCCCATTTGGGCAAAAAGTCTATACATCCCTGGAGGTCAGCTTATTAATGTTCAAAATGGAATAGAAGTAGGATCGAATTCTGATCTGGTGCTTACAGGGACAAGGCTACCCTCCAACAAGATTGGTACAGTAAAAATAGATATAGCCGGCACAATTTTGGACCATTATGTTCCAAATGCTCCCTTCGTTGGAACATCTAACATTGTAAAAGAAGAAAACACTACCAGCAATCTTTATTTCGTCTCCACCGGTTACACCGCCAGTTGGGTTCTGAAATTAGACTCAGATTTGGATGAAATATGGAGTCAAACTTTTTCATCATATCAAGTTTCGGATTTATTGATTGGACAATACAATGACTTAATAATGGGATCATTTTCTGCCCCTGTTGAAAAAGTTTTTAGCACTCCATCCAATGGAAGCGGAACAATCAATTGGAACAAAACATATTCTTACAATGGGAGAACACTGGCCAATTTTTTCGACGATTGTGGGAATATTTTCTCAACTGGAGGGGGCACGGGCGGAGATGGCAAGGTTCGATTAATTGAGATCGATCAGAACGGAAATGCTCTAAGAGAGAGTGTTGTGATCGAACCAAATTTTACCGCTCTGAACATAGAAGATGAACTTTCCATATATCCAAATCCTGCTTATTCGGAATTGAATATTCACTCATCATTGAACCTTATTCAAAACATCAGCATCATGGACTACACCGGCAAGCAATTGCTCAGCAAAGCGCTCATGGGACAAAAGGATCACACTCTCGACCTCAATGAACTGGATGCAGGCATATATCTGCTACAGGTGGAGTACAATGATGGAAGCAGAGAAGTAAGAAGAATCATGAAAGAATGATATATTTCGTTTAATCATTCAGGAATTGGATATTTGACATTCGTAAATTTCTTAACTGCTTGCCAAGGCCCCGGGGACTCATGCTTCCTGGGGCTTTTGTTTGATCCTGAGCCAAGAATAGGGCAATAGCAGCTTCGTCCACTCCCCAAACCATTGCCCTGCCCACAAGCTCTTCGGCCCACCCCCATTCTCGTCTCTCAAAACTCATTTCCTATTTTTGCGGTTACCTAAATTTAAAACCCAGTATCAACCCATTGAAAAGGGTTGGCCATGATGCCACCATGAAGGATGCCGAAATTCTTGACCGCATAAAAGCAGGGGATGAGACCGCGATGGACTTCATTTACGAGAAGTACTATCGTATGATGGTGAAGATGGTCAGGAAAAACAGCGGAACTGAGGAAGAGGCGAGAGATGTCTACCAGGACGCTGTGATCGTTTTCTGGCAGAAGGCCAGGAAACCCGAATTCGTGTTGACGTCGAGGATCAGTACATACCTCTACAGTGTATGTAATAATCTTTGGCTGAAAGAGCTGGAAAGAAAAAGCCGGCTCAGCGGGGAAACGGCGGATAGCGCAGTGGTTCATGACCACGAGCAACAGGAAAAGATCCGAGCCGTGAGAGCCTGTATCGAGGAACTAGGTGACACCTGCAAAAAAGTATTGAGCTATTACTATTTTGACGGAATGAGTATGAAGGTAATAGCGGAAAGACTGGGATTCGCGAATGCGGAGACCGCGAAAACGAAAAAATATAAATGCAAGAAGGCCCTGGATCAGTTGATCAGGTCGAAATTCAGGGCTTCGGACTTTATGGATTAGTATGGCAGATTTGAGTCAATTTGAAGAAAAGATGGATCAATTCCTTCGCGGAGAAATGTCTCCGACCGAAGCGGATGAATTCCGTCAATCGCTCGAATCCGATCCGTTGATGAAATCGGAGTTCGAACTCAACGATACCGTGGTGCAGGGTATCAAAACATTTCGCAGAGCCCAACTGAAGGCAAGACTTGCCTCTATCCCGATCAGCCCTGTACCGGTCAATTTCTGGGCTGGCGTCGGTGGAGCGGCTGTTGTTGGTGCCATCACAGCCACCGTGGTTTACAATGTTGTCGTTGACGAGCCTGAGGTCATCGAAGAAGAAACCACCATCACCGAAGAAGAGATCCGAGAACTTACACAACCAAAGCAAGAAGCATACGACATTTCAGAAGAACTTTCAGACAATAGTCAACCGGAAGATCAGGAAACCCAAGAAGTGGTCAACCACAGTGTTACTATTGCTGAAACTCCCTCGGGAGCAGAAGCTGACAATTCCACAATAGAATCCATTGTGGAAGAGTCGGCTGATGAAAACTTAGTACAACCTCAGACCCAGGTCATGCTGCCTCCTACCCCGGAAGAAAGTTCAGATTTTGAAACCTCCGCCCCGGTGGTCAGCGATGTTGAGGATAATGAGGTCTCCAGAATGGAAAGCATGGACGTGCAGATCAAGCAACATCCCGAGTATAATTTCCATTATAAATATTCAGATCATAAACTTTTCCTCTATGGTTCACTTCAAAAAGAACCATACAGGCTGCTTGAGCTTGATCAGAATGGCATAACCAACCTCTACCTCGCCTATGATGGCAAGTACTATTGGTTGAAGGATCAGACCCTAACACCTGAACCTCTCAAGCCGATCAGGGATAGAAACCTTCTGAAAAACCTCAGGGAACTGGATTCATCAAATTAAGAGCTGAGGCTTTCGGGCAAAATTCATATTCATATTTTTGCCCGAAATTTCACCTTCCTTGAAGCGTACATCACGGATTAAGAAAAAGGTCAGACTTGGACAGTTTCCAAGCACCAATGTGATCGTCACCATGACCTTCGCATTGATGATGCTCGGTGCCTTTGGGCTCCTTGTCGTTCATGCCCGCATGTTGGAAGGAGTTATCAAAAATCAGCTTGAGGTCCAGCTTTTCCTCAAAAAGAACCTCCCTCAAAACCAGATAGACCAGGTTCGCCAGGTAATTGCCAGCAAGCCTTTCATCTTGAAAAAGGACGGAAAACCCCAGATCGGTTTCATTTCCAAAGAGGAAGCGGCAGAAAAATTCATCGCTGAAACCGGAGAAGATTTCACCCAGTTTCTGGGAGAAAATCCCCTTAGGGATTCCTATTCGATCCGGATCAAGGAAGAAAACCTGGAAAGTGATAACCTGTTGAGGATCAAAAAACAACTGGAGGAAATACCAGGGATTTTTGAGGTTTCATATACCGAAGACCTGATCGATAACGTTGATACCAATATTCAAAAAGCCGGAATTGTACTTTCAGGTATCTTTCTCATTATGCTGATCAGCAGTATTATGCTCATCAATAATTCGATCAAGCTGGCCCTTTTTTCTCAGCGCTTCCTGATCCGCTCCATGCAATTGGTAGGTGCAAAACCCCTCTTTATTCAGCGCCCATACATCACCAGGGGGACTATCCAGGGCCTTATATCCGGGCTGATCGCCTGTATTGTTTTGAGCCTCCTTCTACATTCGGCTTATGACCGCATCAAGGACCTGAGAATGCTCCATGATGCCCGAATGGTAGGAATAGTATACGGTAGCCTGATCATCATCGGCATCCTTGTGGGATTGATCAGCTCCATGCGGTCGGTAAGAAAATATTTAAAACTAAGTTTAGACGAACTCTATTAACATGTCGAAAAAAAGCACCTTGCCTTTCGGTAAGAAAAATTATCGGTTAATGATCCTCGGGATCGTGGTGATCCTCATCGGGTTTATCCTGATGAGCCTTGATGGTCAGGATTTCGGTTTTGGATTTTTAGGACTAACCCTTGGCCCCTTGGTCGTTTTTGCCGGATTCGTGATCGGCTTTTTCGCAATCCTGAAAAAACCGGAAGAAGCAGGTGACGATAATTGAGGCCATTATCCTTGGCCTCATCCAGGGATTAACGGAATTTCTACCCGTAAGCAGTAGCGGACATCTGGAGATCGCAAAATACCTCCTTGGGTCCAATCAATTACCCGAGGAAGGATTATTCTTCACGGTCTTGGTACATTTTGCGACGGCTCTGGCCACCATTGTCGTCTTTCGAAATGAAATATGGAAGATCATCACAGGCATTTTTTCCTCCAATGGAAAGGATGATAGGGCCTTCTCGGTTAAGATCATCATATCGATGGTACCCGCTGCATGTGTGGGAATTTTCTTTGAGGACTACCTCGATGATCTTTTCTCCGCCCAGATCGGGCTTGTAGGCTTTATGTTGCTGATCACAGGATTGCTGCTTCTCTTTTCCGACAGGAAAAAAGAAACCTCCAAAAGCATCTCCTATCCTGATTCTCTGATCATCGGGCTTGCTCAGGCGATCGCGATTTTGCCAGGCATCTCGAGATCCGGAGCTACATTGGCAACCAGCATACTTCTGGGTATCAATAGAACGGATGCAATCAGGTTTTCCTTTCTTATGGTGGTTCCTCTCATCCTCGGAAAAATTGCAAAGGACATGCTTGATGGAAGCTTTTGGCATTCATCCGCAGAACCCATGGTTCTGGTTGCCGGATTTCTGGCCGCCTTTGTTTCAGGCTATATCGCCTGTCGATGGATGATCGCCCTGGTCAGAAATGCCAATTTGAAATACTTTGCCTATTACTGTTTTTTGGTAGGGTTGTTGGCCATCATCATGTGGCTCTAAACCCATGGATCCAAATCAGACACCCCAACCTGAAGGCAAGGTCCTATTGGTGGACAAACCTCTGGAATGGACCTCATTTGATGTGGTCAAGAAGATCAGGAACAATTCGGTCTATAAGAAGGTCGGACATGCCGGAACACTCGACCCCCTTGCTACAGGTCTGCTGATCATTTGCACAGGAAAAAAAACAAAAGAGATCGAATCCTATATGGGCCTTGAAAAGGAGTATGACGGGACTTTCGTTCTCGGCAAGACCACTCCCTCCGTAGATTTGGAAACGCCATTTGATGGTGAATTCCCGGTTGATCATATCTCCCAGGAAAATCTTGAGAAGACCAGGTCTTCTTTCCTTGGAGAACAGGAGCAGATCCCTCCCCACTTTTCCGCGGTTAAGGTTGACGGACAAAGGGCCTATCAACTCGCGAGAAAGGGAGAGAAATCCGATCTAAAGGTCAGGAAAGTAATAATCCGCGAGTTTGATCTGGATCTATCTTCATTTCCGGAAATTTGGTTTAGAATTATCTGCTCAAAAGGAACCTATATTCGAAGCATTGTGAGAGACTTCGGTGAAGCCCTTCAATCGGGAGCATATTTAAGATCATTGAGGAGAACAAGAATAGGCGATTACAGGTTGGATGATGCTTTAACCGTTCAGGAAACAATTGAAAGACTGAAAAATGAAGATCCATAAAGGTTTAGAAGATCTTCCGGAGTTCAGGAACGCGGTGGTGACTTCAGGCACCTTTGACGGAGTGCATTTGGGTCATGGAAAGCTTCTGGAAAAGATCCGGTTCCTTTCCAAGGAGAATGCCGGAGAAACGGTTTTGATGACCTTCTGGCCACATCCGAGAATAGTGCTCGACAAGAACAAGGAAAGCCTCCGACTCCTGACCTCAATGGATGAGAAGATCGAACTCCTGAGCCGTGCGGGGATCGATCATCTGATCGTGGTACCCTTTACCAAAGAATTTTCCGAAACAAGTTCACAGGAATTCATAGAGGACATTTTGGTCAAAAAACTAAATACAAGAGTTCTGGTCATTGGCTATAACCATCGATTTGGGCATAACCGTGCAGGGAGCTTTGAGGAACTCAAGAAGAATTCAGGGCAGTTCGGTTTCAAGGTCCATGAGATCTCCAGGGAAGAGGTTGACCGTATCGCCGTGAGCTCGACTAAGATTCGCAATTTCCTGGCCGGCAAAAATATTAGAGAAGCAAATGCACTACTCGGCAGGCCTTATTTCTTTTCCGGCCATGTGGTCCGCGGAAGAGCCATTGGCAAGGGAATGGGTTTTCCCACGGCAAACATTGAAAACAATGAGCCCCATAAATTGCTGCCGGGAGAAGGTGTCTATGCGGTACGCCTGAGACATGATGAGAGTGATTATGGTGGAATGATGAACATCGGCCATCGTCCCACGTTTGAAGACAGCGGGCTGAAGATCGAAGTCCATGTCTTTGATTTTGACAAAGAGATCTACGGAGAAAAAGTTGAAGTCTCAGTATTGGATTTCATCCGGGAAGAGCAGAAATTTAAAAACGCTGAAGAATTGAAACAGCAGCTTGAGAAGGACAAAAAACAGGCGATTAATGTATTAAATTCGTCCCTATGATCAGTAAAGTAATCAGTGGACCTGATGAAGGAGTAAGGGATATTCCCGATGGCAGCACCCTCATGATGGGTGGCTTCGGACTCAGTGGAATTCCCGAAAACTGCATTCAGGCATTGCTAAAAACGGGCGTGAAAGATCTCACGATCATATCCAATAATGCCGGAGTCGATGATTTCGGTATAGGACTCATGCTCAAGACCAGACAGGTCAAAAAGATGATCTCCTCCTATGTCGGTGAGAACGCCGAGTTTGAAAGGCAACTTCTTGCCGGAGAGCTTGAGGTAGATCTCGTACCCCAGGGTTCCCTTGCAGAAAGGATCAGGGCCGGAGGAGCGGGAATACCCGCCTTTTTTACACCTGCCGGTTATGGAACGGAAATAGCCGAGGGCAAGGAATCCCGGGAATTCAATGGCAAGCCCTATATACTCGAGAGCTGGCTGAGGGCCGATTATTCGATCGTCAAAGCCTGGAGAGGAGATACCGCAGGTAATCTACAGTACAAGGGAACGGCGAGAAATTTTAACCCCATGATGGCGTCAGCCGGAAAGATCACGATCGCCGAGGTCGAGGAATTGGTTGCGGTTGGTGAAATCGATCCGAATTTTGTGCATACCCCGGGGATCTATGTTCAGAGAATATTCCAGGGAGAGAAATATGAAAAGAGAATTGAACAACGTACTGTCACCAAAACCGATCGATCATGAGCCTTGACAAAGTCGGTATTGCCAAAAGGATCGCACAGGAATTAAGGGATGGCTATTATGTAAACCTGGGGATAGGAATTCCTACCCTGGTTGCCAATTTTATTCCTGAGGGTATGGAAGTTGTTCTTCAGTCCGAAAATGGTTTGCTGGGCATCGGCCCTTTTCCAATTGAAACCGAGGTTGATCCTGACCTGATCAATGCGGGAAAACAAACCATTACCATGCTGAAAGGCTCGGCGTTGTTCAGTTCTTCCGAGAGCTTCGAAATGATCCGTGGTGGCCATGTAGATCTGACCATCTTGGGGGCAATGGAGGTTTCTGAAAATGGAGATATTGCGAATTGGAAAATTCCCGGAAAAATGGTGAAAGGCATGGGGGGAGCAATGGACCTCGTAGCTTCGGCTGACAACATCATCGTTGCTATGCAGCATACCAACAGGGCGGGAGAATCAAAATTGCTCAAGAAATGCACCCTTCCCCTTACAGGAGTAAATTGCGTGAAGAGGATCGTTTCAAATCTTGCGGTTCTGGATATACTTCCTGAGGGTGGCTTTTTATTGAAGGAAAGGGCTCCCGGAGTTTCGGTTGAAGAAATACAAAACGCAACCGAGGGAACTTTGATCATCGAGGGAGATATACCGGAAATGAATATCGATTGAAATGAAAATTTGGAAAAAAACAAGACCGGCCATATTCTTCCTCATTCTTTTTGGATGTTCAAGTGGCGATGAGGTCATATCTCCTTTCTTTTCTGTGAAAGATGATATTGAACTCGGACATCAGGTCAACGCTCAGATCCGAAATGATACCACAGGGCAGTTCCCAATACTTGACGAGGACTCCTTCCCCGAGGCATACCAGCATATTCGAAGAATCCTCAACAATATTTTGGATTCAGATGAATTCAACTATAAGGAACGCTTTGCATATGATTCGATCAAGATCATCAACGCCGATGTGATGAATGCTTTCGCTACCCCGGGAGGATATATTTATGTCTATACCGGACTGATCAAATATTTGGAATCCGAGGATCACCTTGCCGGGGTCATAAGTCATGAAATCGCACATGCCGAACGCAGGCACTCCATCCGTCGGATCCAGACCCAATATGGCTTTTCCGTGGTTTCAGCAGTAATTCTGGGAAATGATCCTTCGGCACTTGCGCAGATCGCGGCTTCCATAGCCGGCGGCCTTGGATCCTTGAAATTCAGCAGGAAGCATGAATCCGAATCAGATGATTATTCGGTTCGCTATCTGTCTCATACTGAATACGCCTGTAACGGTGCTGCCGGATTTTTCCGAAAACTGGAGGATGAAGGGCGTTGCAATGAATCCGGAGAATGGCTCAGTACACATCCGGATCCCTGTAACAGGGTTGATGCGATCGACCAAAGAGCAGCAGAATTACAGTGCAAAACAACAGAATTGAATCCAGGTTCTTACCAGGACTTTATTAACAGTCTTCCTCAATAATGAATACAAAGAAATCAGAGATCAAGATCAATGTAGATCTTGATGAGCATAATGTACCAGAAGAGATCAAATGGGAGGCCTCAGATAAGCCCGGAGACTCTTCAAATGAAGCAAGGGCCATGTCTCTGGGGTTCTGGGATCATGACCAAAAAAACACTTTAAGGATAGACCTTTGGACCAAGGAAATGGAGGTGCACGATATGAAACTCTTCCATATTGACCTGATCGGCGGTCTATCCGAATCCATAAGAAGTGCCACCGGAGATCATGCCATGGCGGATATGGTCCAGGATTTTGTTCAATCACTTATCGAACATGTAAAGGCGGAAGAGCGCCAGGGTGGATGAAATTTTAGCTCAGGGTCCTTTGACGCTAAGTCGAAAGAGCTTCAAATCCGCGTTGACTAAACCAAATCTAAAAACTTCGGATGCGATCCGGAATTCTAGATCTTCTCCTCAACCAAAGCAAGGATCTTCTCTTCCAATTCCACTGCCTGTTTTTTCAATTCCAATCCCTTGGCCAGGAAATCAGCCTTTAGCTTTTCATCCTTCAGATCTCCTGTATTGATCCGCACATTGAGATAAGCTCCAATCGCCGCCGATCTTGCGCATAAGGCCCCGACTCCCGCATCTGTGACCGAGTTTGGATTCCCGATCTCAACCATTTTTTGGATCAAGTCCATAGATTCAACTGCGGTTTCCAGTGTTTCCATTGGAACCTCGATCGCATAAACCGTTGCATCCTGAATAGCCTTGGTCCTGACCTTTTTGTCATCTTCAGAATCCTTTGGCAACCTGAAGGCGTTCATGATCTTATTGAAGGCATTGGTATCCTCGTCCACCAAAGCCAACAACTTGTTTTTAAGCGCCTGACCTTTTTCTGCCCATTCCGAGAATTCCTCCCAGCGATCATCCCAACCGCGCTTATGGCTTGAAAGGTTGGCCACCATGGTAGAAAGCGAAACACCAAGTGCTCCCAAATATGCAGATACGGAGCCCCCGCCCGGAGCCGGTGATTCCGAAGCGGTTTCATCCGCAAATTCCACAAGATCCATTTGGATCAAAGTACTTTCCGAATCATCTCTCAAGGCATATTCGATGATCTTCTTCTCCGGCTCAAATGGTTTAAGATCATCCAATCCAAGGGATTTGACTGCGATATTGATAAGCTCACCTTCGGATACTCCAACAGATCTCTGCTGTTTTCTCAGGTAGTGCTTGCCGGCATCGATCATCACTTGGAGCGGAATAAGTCCGACCAGTTCTGAACCGGTGACTCGAATTCCTCTTCTGATCGCACTGTTTGAGATCTCATCAAAAACCACATGCACAGGGCTGACATCGATATCCGTAATGTTCATCGATACCTGAGCGATACCATATTCATCGATATACCAACCTATACCCTTCGTGGCCTTACAGGTCCCGGGAATTCTCTTGGGTTCTCCATTTTCATCGCGTACAACCTCTCCTGTGATAGGGTTTCCCTTTCGCTCTACTCTTCCGGCTTCCCTGACATCAAAGGCGATCGAATTCGCCCTGCGCACAGACGTGGTATTCAGGTTGAAATTATAAGCGATCAGAAACTTTCTGGCACCAACGGCCGTCGCACCTGATCTGGGCCTGAATTGATTCGGACCAAAGTCCGGAGCATATTCATCCTTTCCAAGCTTATCTGCCAGGGCCTCATATTCTCCTGCCCTAACCACGGCAAGGTTTCTTCTGTTCTCTGTAAGAGCCGCAAATTCATAGCAGTAAATCGGATAATCCAGGGCATTGGCAGCCCTCTTGGCAAGGTCACGTGCGTGCTCCACTACCTCATCCATGGAAATATTGGCAACAGGAATAAGCGGACATACATCCGTTGCCCCAAACCTCGGATGGGCCCCTGAGTGCTTGCTCATATCGATCAGCTCCTTGGCTTTGGTCATAGCCGCTATGGCAGCTATCTTGACGGGCTCGGGCTCACCTACAAATGTGACCACTGTACGGTTGGTAGCTGCACCGGGATCAACATCAAGCAATTTCACACCATCAACCCCTTCAATTTCCCTGGTGATCTGATCGATGATGGATAAATCTCGGCCCTCAGAAAAATTGGGCACGCATTCGACAAGTTGTTTAGCCATTGGTTACTTTTTTTCCTTGTATATAGACTTGTTCAATTTTTGATCCGCCAAAAGCATAGGGGATCTCTGAAATCGAATTCATGGGTTTTGATAAAATAAAACTCGCATCGGCTCCGGGAAAAAACGACCCCATTGAGTCCTGCAATTCCATTGCATAGGCCGCATTTAGAGTGGAAGCATTCAATGCTTCTTCCGGCAACATTTTCATCTGTATGCAGGCCAGGGCAATAACAAAGTTCATATTTCCGGAGGGCGAAGATCCCGGATTGTAATCCGTGGCCAGGGCTATTGGCAGGCCCGAGTCGATCATCTTCCTCGCCGGTGGATACTCCAGGCTCAGAAAAAAGGCCGTGGAAGGCAACAGGGTCGGAATGGTATCGGAATTCAACAAAACATTGATCTCATCCTCACCAACACATTCCAGATGGTCCACGCTCACCGCGTTCTGCTCTACTCCGACCTGGATACCTCCGGAATAATCCAATTCATTGGCATGGATCTTCGGCTTGAGTCCGTATTTCCATCCCTGCTCAAGAATTTGGCGGGTTTCCTCCCGGGTGAAAAAACCACGATCACAGAAGACATCACAGTATTCAGCGAGATTCTCCTCTGCGACCCTCGGGATCATTTCGTTGAGGATCATATCCATGTAAACCGATCTCTCCACTTCCCGAGGAAAAGCATGGGCCCCCAGGAATGTTGAGCGAATTGGGATCGGACTGACCTCTTTTAGTTTGCTGATCACCCGCAGCATTTTGATCTCATCTTCAACTGTAAGGCCATAGCCACTTTTGATCTCCACAGCTCCGGTACCCATTGAGATGATCTCATAGAGTCTTTGAAGCGCTCCCTCAAACAGTTCGTCTTCACTTGCATTCTGAAGTCTTTTTGCGGAATTCAAAATTCCACCTCCATTGGCCGCGATTTCCTCATAGCTCAATCCCTCAATGCGATCCCGGAATTCTGCTTCCCGCCAATTGGCAAAAACCAGATGTGTATGAGAATCAACGTATGTAGGCATAACAAATCTTCCCCGGGCATCTATGGTTTCCGCTTCTTCCTCCTCTTTTAAATCCGTCATGGTTCCAAAGCCTTTGATCTTTCCATTTTCCGCAAGCAGGAATGCATCCTCAAGGGTTGGAAGTTCAAGAAGTTGAGCTCCCGCCTTTTTTTCGGGTTTTTCAGGATAAGTGCCTACCAGGCCCTTTATATTCTTGATCAGCAATTTCATCTACCAGGTATTTTTCCACATCATGGATTCCACGGGAAACTCGGTTCTCTGATTGTATTTGGCATCCTTTTTTGCATTGTAATAGCGCTCTACCTCCCCCTGTGACATGAAATAGATCAACTGGCCTATGGGCATGCCCTTGTACACCCTCACGGGCTGCTTTACGGAAATCTCCAGAGTCCATGAATTACAAAATCCGATATCCCCCTTTCCTGCCGTAGCATGAATATCTATGCCCAATCTGCCCACGCTGGATTTTCCCTCAAGAAAAGGAACATGGTCATGGGTTTCCGTGTATTCTCTTGTCACACCCAAGTACAACGTATCGTTTTGTAGGACAAAGCCTTCTTCGGGGATTTCAAAAACACTGATCTTGTTGTGTTTTCTGGCATCGAGTACCCGATCCTCATAGGTAGCAAGATATTTTCCCAAATGGACATCATAGGAGTTGGTGCCAAGATAATCCCGATTATAGGGTTCAATGACGATTCGTCCCTTTTCAATTTCATCCAAGATCTGCTTATCCGTTAAGATCATCTTTAATGCGATTTGAAGTAAAAATGAGCCTTGCAAAGTTAGAAGTCCTGAGCGCTCAGGCCGGCTGCCGCGCAAAAATCCAAATACTCAAGAATATTAGGCCATATTAGGAGTCTAATCTTGGTTTTTTTTTGGTTCGGATCTCACTTCCCCATTCATCCGCTTTTTGGCCCAGAAAAAATTAAAGTCCAAGACAAAAGGTATAAAATCGTTATTTTCGCGGGCTTAAAACAATTTGAAATGATTTTGACTAAGTATTCCAAAGGAATTTATGTCTTGCTCTTTGCCATTGCCGCAACCGTGACCGCTTGTCAGCCGGCTGAGGAGACACAAACTGAAGAAACAATGAAGTTCATTGACCCCGCAAACTTTGACCCCAACGTCCGACCTCAGGATGATTTTTTTGTATCTGCTAACAATGGTTGGCTAAGCGAAAATCCCATCCCATCGGATAAATCGAGTTGGGGCAGCTTTGTAATCCTGGCTGAGGAAAACAGGCAAAACCTTAAAAATATCATTGACGAGGTCGTCGCCGATGAAAATGCCGCTCCTGGTTCAAACCGTCAGAAAGTGAGAGACCTGTATAACAGCGGAATGGATACTGCCAGGCTTGAGGAATTGGGAGCCAGCCCGATCATGAAGAATCTGGAAGCGATTGACGGACTGGAGAACATTGAGGAATTGATCAGGTTTGCCGCTTATATGCATACCCAAACCATCCCCTGCATGTATGGAATGCGGGTTGATCAGGATGAGAAAAACCCCGAGGAATATGTTTTGAACGCTTACCAGGGTGGTCTGGGACTTCCAGAAAGGGATTATTACTTCAATGAGGATGAGAGATCTTTGCAGATCCAGGAAGAATACCGTGGCCATATCGCCAATATGTTCAGGCTTGTAGGATTCGAAGACGAAGATGCAAACATGGCATCCCAAAAGGTTTACGAGATTGAAAAAGGACTTGCTGAAAACTCAAGAAGGCGAGTTGAGCTCAGGGATCCCGAAAGGAACTACAACAAAATGACCCTGACAGAACTGAATGATTCCTACTCAAATTTCAACTGGACTTCCGTGATGGAAGCACAGAATATTCCTGTTCAGGAAGAGTTGGTGATCGGACAACCTGAATTCTTTGAAGGGCTGGAAAGAATGCTGAGCGATATATCGTTGGACGACTGGAAACTTTACCTGAAATGGAAGGTCATCACCGAAGCCTCGGCCTATATGTCTTCTGATTTTGAAAAGGAGAACTTCAGGTTCTACAGCACTGTGATGAGCGGCATTCAGGAAATGGAACCGCGCTGGAAAAGGGTTACCAACACCCTCAATGGTTCACTGGGTGATGCTGTCAGCCAGCTTTATGTGGAAAAATATTTCCCGCCTGAAGCAAAGCAGATCGCCAACGAAATGATCGATGATATCATGGCGGCTTTTGAAGAAAGGCTCAATCAGCTGGACTGGATGGGAGATACCACCAAACAAAAGGCCATTGAGAAGCTCTCTATGTTCGGGAGAAAGATCGGGTATCCCGATAAGTGGAAGGATTATTCCAGTATAGAGATCACACCTGACTCCTACCTGGACAACCTCAGAAACTCCTGGGTCTATGAGTATAACAGAAATATCTCCAGACTTGGGCAGCCGATCGACAAGGATGAGTGGTTAATGCCCGCCGCCATAGTAAACGCTTACTATCACCCGATCAAAAATGAAGTTGTATTCCCGGCAGGCATACTTCAATTCCCTTTCTTCGATTTCAGAGCTGATGCAGCCGTAAACTACGGTGGTATAGGTGCGGTAATCGGACATGAATTGACCCATGGTTTTGATGATCAGGGTTCCCAGTTTGGTGGAGATGGTACTTTGGCAAGCTGGTGGACAGATAAGGATAGGGAAGCTTTTGATGCCAAAACACAGGTATTGGTAGATCAATACGATAG
>JANQHS010000123.1 GCA_028282565.1 Cytophagales bacterium
GTCTCAGGAAAAGGCAATTCTTGTATCGGCCATTCTAGCCTCGGCGATGGCCTTTATCGATTTCACAGCACTCAATGTAGCCTTTCCAGCGCTTCAAAAGGATCTTGATATCGGGGGGGCGGAACTACTTTGGATCGCCAATGGGTACGCGCTTTTTCTCTCGGCCCTAATGCTCGTTGGCGGATCCCTGGGCGATGCTCTTGGAAGGAAAAAGGTATTCATGGTGGGCATCATCATATTCACATTGGCATCAATATCATGCGGGCTCTCACAAAATGCGGAGATATTGATCTTAAGCCGTTGCATTCAGGGCATCGGTGGAGCCATGATGGTCCCGGGGAGCCTTTCCATTATCTCTGCATCCTTTCCCAAGGAGTCCAGGGGAAAAGCCATTGGTACCTGGTCCATGTTCTCAGCGATGACCACCATTTTTGGTCCTGCACTTGGGGGCTGGTTCGCCAGCATGGGACTTTGGCGACTCATCTTTTTCATCAATATCCCCCTGGCTCTGATCGCTCTTTTCCTGTTGCTCAGGTTTGTTCCCGAATCCAGGCAGGAAAGCAAAACCAAACTGGATTTTGCCGGCAGTACCTTAATCACGATCTCCCTAGCCGGACTCACATACGGCTTCATTGAAGCTCCGGAGAAGGGATTTGATAATCCACTGATCCTGATCTCGCTTGCTGTAGGGATTCTGGGAATGCTCGGTTTTTTATGGGTAGAATCCCGATCGAAAAATGCCATGATGCCGCTCTCCCTTTTCAGATCCAAGGTTTTTAGCGGAGCAAATTTTCTAACGCTATTGGTTTACGGAGCCCTGGGAGGTTTTCTGTTCTTCTTTCCATTGAACCTGATCCAGGTTCAGGGATACCCTGCCGAGATCGCCGGATTTACAATGCTTCCCTTTGGACTGCTGATTGCATTCCTTTCAAGGGTGTCCGGCAGTTGGTCGGATAAAGTCGGCCCCCGAGTTCCTCTGATGTTGGGCACTGCCCTGGTGGCCATAGGGTTCTTTTTGTTCTCCATACCGGAACTCACGGCAGGCCCGGCTGATTATTGGACCAGTTATTTTCCGGCGATCCTCGTTGCCGGTACAGGCATGGGACTGACTGTTGCACCCTTAACCACATCCGTAATGAACTCTGTTCCGTCGGAAAAAACGGGAACAGCCTCCGGGGTGAACAACAGCATTTCCAGAACAGCCGGAGTACTTGCCGTAGCCGTAATGGGTGCCTTGGTCCTGTTTTCTTTTGACGCTGAGATCAGATCCTACCTCAATACGCTTGATCTAAGACCGGAAATCCATGAAGCCATAGTGGCAGAAATACCAAAACTAGCTGAGGCTCGTCCCCCGGAATTCTGCAATCAGGAAGAACGAGATGGTATTATCAATGCCATCAAAATGGCTTTCATTCATTCATTTGACCGATCGGCCAAGATCGCCTCCCTCCTGGCCCTGGGAGGATCTCTCATCGCTTTTTTCTTCTTGAAAGAAAAGAATTGAATATGCCAGGCTTCGAAAGATTTGAATTTGAGATGATATCATATTATATTTGTTGCAACAATTTTTGTTAAACGAATAATAATGAAAAAGATCATTGCCATTGGAGCAAGCAATAGCCAAAACTCCATCAACAAAACCTTTGCAAGCTGGGCAGCTCATCAAGTTGAGGAAGCAGAAGTTGAGGTTGTTGATCTGAATGATTTTGAATTTCCACTCTATGGTATCGACCGCGAGAAGGAGGACGGAGTGCCTGAAAAGGCCATAGAACTCAAAGAAAAGCTCAAGCAAGCGCAGGGAATAGTGATCTCCTTTGCCGAACATAACGGGAGTTATACAGTAGCATTCAAAAACACCCTGGACTGGATCTCCAGAGTAGAAAAGCCCATTTGGCCTGGCAATCCCATGTTATTGCTCTCCACATCCCCCGGTGGCAGAGGTGGACGATCGGTATTGGAGGCGGCCAAAAAATCGTTTCCCCACCAGGGGGCTATGGTGTGCGGAACCTTTTCCCTCCCCCACTACCACGATAATTTCGAACTTGATCAAGGCATATTGGATCAGGAACTCGTTGAGCGCTTCAAATCTGAATTATCCAATTTCGAAGAGAAATTGAGCAGCACAGAGCTCAGAAGGTCCGCCTAGGAATCCAGGCCAAACCCATAGGGGCAATGAATACAACCGCTCTGACAGCAATATCCGCGTAGAATATGATAAAACTCTGAAAAGATGAAAAGGTCTCCATCCAGGGTATAGTGCAACCCCTCTTTTAAGGGTTCCCGGAACCGATGTTTAGCGGTCTTTCGGACCAAACAATCCAAGATTCCCAGGCATTTAGGACATATTTCTTGATACTGGGTTTTGAGAAGGAAGTCCCTGGTATTTGCATCCAGTTTTTCTCTTGACTCAGATTGAATCGAGTCCTCAAGAAAGTTCTTCTTGCACTTGTCACAAATCTTCCTTGTCATTGTTTCCGATTTACTGCCGGAAAAACATAGAACAGCACCGCAACAAATAAGTTTTGGTAAAAAGAAGCACAATTGATCCCAATTCCAATAATTAGATTTGCCAACAAGAAGAACTTCATCATGAAAAAGATATTGTTAACTGTTTTTGGTTTCCTGCTATCGTCGGGAATAACTTTTTCACAAATCGAACTTTCTCCTGAAGAGCAAGAGGTGGTTCAAAAAACCGAAGAACTATCCGAACTATTGAAGAATGGAGATGAATTGGACAGATATTCTGAAATGCTTGATGATCGTTATTCCAGATGGGTCATTGGAGAACTTACCGTGAGCAAAAAGGATGAATGGCTTGAACAATTGAACGAATGGTTCAATGATGGCTGGAAGATCGCCTCGAGAGAAAGGCAATTGGTGGAAGTGGAGATCGAGGAACAATTCGGGTATATCAGGCGCATAGTGGAAGAGAATTATATCGGTCCTGATGAATTGCCATCCTCATCTATTTCCGCTTTAGATGAGATCTGGACAAATGACGAGGGAGAGTGGAAACTATACCGTGTCACGGTTTTGCCAATACGGTAGGACCCAACCTCCAAGAGGGATACATACGTACTTTTAAGTAGCCCGATTGACATGAAAAAAC
>JANQHS010000142.1 GCA_028282565.1 Cytophagales bacterium
TATTCAGAACTGCGACTGCAACTACGTTTAGTCAATGGAGGCTCTGGGGTATTTTTCAGCGATTTTGATCGGATTGTCATTGGGGATGATCGGGGGAGGCGGATCGATCCTGACCGTTCCCGTACTGGTGTACCTTATGGGAACAAGTCCGGTTCTCGCCACGGCCTACTCCCTGTTCATCGTTGGTGCTTCGTCGCTGATCGGTGCCGGCACCTATATGAGACAAAAGCTTGTGAGCTATCGTACGGCCATAGTATTTGGTATTCCCAGTACACTTACCGTTTTCATTACCAGAAAGTGGGTGGTGCCGGTGATACCAGATCAGGTTTTTGCTATGGGTGATTTTATAATGACCAAGGATCTGGCCATCATGCTCCTGTTTGCGATCATCATGATCCTGGCCTCCTTTTCGATGATCAGGTCCGGTAGAAAGAGCGACGCTAACCAGGCAGGTAGTGAAGAGCAAGAACCTGATTTTAAATATTTGAAGATCACCATAGACGGGATAGTGGTGGGATTCTTTACCGGGCTTGTAGGGGCCGGCGGGGGATTTCTGATCATTCCAGCCCTGGTTCTCCTGGCTGGACTCCCAATGAAACTTGCCGTTGGAACATCCCTGCTGATCATTTCCGTGAAATCCTTATTTGGTTTTCTGGGTGATCTGGGAAACCAACCCATAGATTGGATGTTCTTAATGATCTTTTCAGCTCTTGCGATTGTTGGGATATTTGTAGGGGGAATTTTGAATCGAAGGGTATCAGGGACTAAGTTGAAGGTCGGGTTCGGATATTTCGTCCTGGTCATGGCATTGTTTGTAATCAGTAAAGAACTATTAATTGACAAAATATGATTGTTGAACAGATGTATACCAACTGCCTTGCTGAGGCAGCCTATTATATTGAATCCAATGGCGAAGTTGCCATTGTGGACCCACTCCGGGATCCGGAACCTTATGTTGAAAGAGCCAATGAGCGTGGAGCCAAGATCAAGTACATTCTTGAGACCCACTTCCATGCGGATTTCGTCTCAGGCCATATCGACCTGGCCAAAAGAACAGGGGCAACCATCGTATATGGACCAAGTGCGGTGACGAATTTTGAGGCCCATGTGGCCGAGGATGATGAGATTCTCGAATTGGGTCATGTGAAGAT
>JANQHS010000144.1 GCA_028282565.1 Cytophagales bacterium
ATGCCGTTTTTGAACTGGCCATGGAAGGGTAAGGGCCTTCGCGTTTATCCCAAATAATGCCTTTTCATCCCATAGACCCTGTTTTTTTTGATCGCCCTACCTGATCGTTCTTTCTTGGCCCCGGAATCAAATTAAACGACGAAAATGATAGCTTATCGAAAATCGACAAAACTCAAGACCTTTTTTGCTTTCCTGGTTTCCATCACCTTTATGATGATCTGGCTGCCCTTTTTGAGATCATTGCTGGATGGAGACTCATATCTCTGGGGAACCGTGCTCTATGGCTTTTCTTATAGCGGAGCAGGCTTAGAAGGGGACTTTTGGTATCTCATTCTTCAGTTCCTGTTTTTCGGGACATTGTTTTACTCCTTTTTCTGGGTAAAAAAGAGGCTCTGGTTTTACGGACTCTGCACTGCATGGTTCTTTCTGACCATTGGAAACTATGCCTACCAGGTTTTTATGATGGATGATGCCATGTTCCATGGGGATACGCTTGGGGTCCATGTTTCCCTTTTCTGGTTTGTGATCCCGATCGGACTTGCGTCAGTGATCGTACTTCTTCTGATGATCCGTGAGGACATGAACTCGGAAGAAGTATTTATCCCCTGGGGGCCGAAAAACCTGAAATACATGCTGTTGATCCTGGGACCATTACCTGTTCAGGCGCTACTTCTTGCTACAGGTGAACCCCATGGATTCACCGATCAGATCGGAGTGGTGATCTCGATAGTTCAGAGCTACCTTGTTCCGATCTTCTTCAGGCCCTTTCAGCCTGAAACAGAATTCGCACAGGCTTAGAACAAGGAAGCCCGGCTATGCCGGGCTTTTGCTCATTGGCTCCACATCGAATAACCCTAAGTTTGACATGAAGCTCTTGCCTCTGCGGTCGGATAGCTTATCGAGATTATGCCTCATGGTTCCGCTGATTTCTGTCATGGACAGGAGTAAATCAACCGATCTGTACGGAGGTCATGGAGATGGACCCTGCAACACATTTGTCATTGAATACTCTGGTTTCCTCCTGCCCGGAGTTTAGGGCCAGGGCATACAGCAAAGGATAGTAATGATCAGGGGTAGGAACCGAAAGGCTTACTGCTTTTCCGAGTTTCTTATATTCCACGAGGGCCTGAATATCTCCTGACAGGATCTTTTCCTTAAAGAGCTCATTGCTCTCAACGGCCCAATCCAATCCGTATTCAATGTTCGATCTTTCAGCTATGGGAAGGTCGCTCTCGGGAATAACCACTCGTCGAAGGTTATGAACCATATTTCCACTCGCAAGGATCAGAACCCCCTTCTTTCTCAAAGGCATCAATTCCCTGGCAAGATCATAATGGTATTGCCCGTTTTGATGGTAGTCAATGCTGAGTTGGATCATTGGAATATCGGCATTCGGATACATCTTTTTTGTCACACTCCAGGCCCCATGATCAAAGCCCCAATCATGATCCATCTTTACCTCCGTGGATTGGACAAGCCTGTTGGTTTCATCGGCAAGATCCGGATTCCCCGGAGCGGGATATTGTACAGAAAAGAGTTCTTCAGAGAAGCCCGAAAAATCATGGATGGTCCTTGGTTTTTCCATAGCGGTGACCCAGGTGCCCTTTGTAAGCCAATGAGCTGAGATGCACAAAATTGCCTTGGGTTTGGGTAGGCTATCAGCTACCCTTTTCCATTCCTGATTGAATTCATTTTCCTGAATGGCATTATATGGATTACCATGGCCGATAAATAGCACGGGAAAAGTATAATCCTCTTCCTGAAAGGAATTGGCCAAAGATTGAATTGAACTCAAAGTACCAAGACTGCCCATAGCTCCAAGACCGATGATCGACTTTCCGAAATCCCTCCTTTTCATGGTTCAAAAGAAAGCGAAGCTGCAAAGAAAAACGAAATTCTCTTGGGTCAAGGACCAGCTATGCCAGACTCCGTTCAGTCGATTTAATACTTTGATAGGATGTAGTGCCGGCTACCGAATGATCAACTTCCTGATCAACCTGGAATCCTGATCGGCTATATTGAGGAAATAGATCCCCGGGTCAATATTCCCTAAGTCCAGCAATGACCTTCCATGAAATTCGCCGATTGTTTTTCCCTGAACGTCCTGAATGGAAATGTTCAGATCCTCTATTCTGATCTCGCCGGTTCGGATATGAAGTATATCATTGACCGGATTCGGGAATATGGAGATCTGGCTTCGCAGATAATGATCATCAAGGCCGGAAAGCACAACGGAATTGTCATTGACCAGGAATTTGAAATACTGATCAGGATTGGCGGACGTGAGTGTCAAACTCTCTCCGGTATGTGCTACACCGGGCACCTCAACTCTGAGCTTGTAACTGGCCAACCCGAGGTTATCAATGGAGTAGTACCCATTGCTGTTTGTAAGAACTGAAGTCAGTAATTCATCCGTAAATGATAAAAGCTGTACTGCTATTCCTTCCAGAGGGGCACCGGGGTTCGTGCTGTTTGCTCCCCAAACAACCTCACCATCAATAAGGCCTGGGCCGGAACTTGGCCCGACGGCCTGAACAAGATCGATGGTTATACCGGTGTCCTGGTAGAGTGAAAGCCTGTCCGCATTTGCCCAATTGATCTCACTCACATAATAACTTGGAAAATAAGAACCGTAGTTGGGGTCGGTCGGCCCCAGATTTGCATGTACGAAATAATCTCCCTGCGGAATCGAATCAAACCGGAAAGCACTTTGGTTGATGGATGAATATGCAATGAACTGCCATGGACCTGTTTGTCCCTGAACAGGCTTTAGCAGAAAAGCTTCCCCGGTTAGTGTTGGGTCAGCGGAACCACCCAAGCTGATCGTTCCTGAGATATTAGAGGTTTCAGGTGCACAGGATAAGGAATCAACCAAAGCGAACCAGGTAGTGCTATCGGGATATCCTATTGGGCAATGACCCTTTCTGGTGACCATGCTAAACTCATATGGAATGCTACCCGAATACGCGCAGGGGTCAAAAGTCAATCCAACAAGTACGGTATCAAACTGGCTAATAAATGTGTGTTCGTTGGGGCTCAAGCTTACCAGGGAGTCGGCAAAACCCTTTGTCTCCACGAAGAACTCTGCTTGTCGGCCTATTGGATCCAGCGGGTCATAATCAGAATCCCAAACTCTGAAGA
Organism: Cytophagales bacterium; assembly: GCA_028282565.1. Taxonomy (GTDB): domain Bacteria; phylum Bacteroidota; class Bacteroidia; order Cytophagales; family CCMP332; genus JANQHS01. The sequence goes on from JANQHS010000144.1 coordinate 3,142, forward strand.
ACACTGTCCTTTGATTGGCCACCGCTGGAACAGCAAGCGTATCTCCCGGAATATGAGTGATCGGTTTTCCAACTACGGGTCCATCCAGGGTGTCGGGCGAAGGGCAGGTTGGAAAAACAGACAAAACAAACTCCCGATATGTTGCAGCGATCAACTCTTTGGAACCATTTCCGTCCAGATCTCTGTATTCGTAGGCGGCTAGCCCATAGGTGAAAATGCCAGATATCCTGGGGGTAACCACAATATCCCCACTGTTCGCATTTATTCTTAATCTGTCCCAGGCGGGATCCGGTGGTCCTGAGGCGCCGAGAATTTGATCTGATCCACTGTACGGAGTAATCCATGAAACAGATGGATAAAAACTCATCGGATCTACATAGGGCGAATGAAGAGCCGTGATACTTCCGGTGGAAATGCTGTTTCCGGTTGTGGGTGAAAGGAGTTGGTAGGCAATCGAGTCTCCATCAGGATCCAGCCCTCCGAGCCTGTGGCTGTACAGTCGCTGGGTACAACCATATTCGGAAATAAAATTTCCGAAAGAAGGACTGGAATTGATGATAGGCGCACTTGTTCCATCGATTACCGGAGGGATCAGGGCGATTACCCTTAGGGAATTAGAACCGGAAGCGGGCATATTGAGATTGTTGATCAGACCGGATCTTCCGCCCAAAGGTGGAGTACTCAATACATAGCCCGATGGGTCTGAAAAAACCGTAGGTCCTAAGGTTATGGTATCCATATAGACCCACTTTTCGGCTGTAATTAATGTTGTCTGGCATCCCGTATTCCTAGGCATTACTATGGAATCATAGACCTTTGGAAGGCAAAAAGTGCTTCCGGTACAACCAGGAGGCCTGTGGTTCTGTGGCTGAGAAGATATATTGCTTGGAATTCCTGAACCTGTACCCCTGGCGAAGGCATTGATCGGTAATTCAAGAGGCCATGCTATCGATCCGTTTAATGATCTGTACAGGTTGCATGTCAATTGATATTGAGAACCGGAGATGTGTTTTAACAATATTTCTCCACCCAATCCGGCATCCGCTTTTACGAAATAAAAAGGTACAAGGAGAAATAGGAAAAGGGTAAATTTTCTCATGTCTTAAGGATTTGATACATCAATTTAGTAAAGGTATTTGAACTAATCGCTACATTGGTTAATCCTTTTTCATCTTCTAAGGAACCAAATCAAGGCATTCGATGAGCGGTACAAGTGGTAAGCATTGGCATTCTTAACATTTTGGGTTTGCCCCTGTGAAATCTGTCCTATTGCCTCTCCTTTCAATCACACCCTTTGGGTGAAAATCAGGATTTGAATTATTCTCAATCAGACAGCAAATTACTTTAGCAAGCAATTCTTAATTTCAGTCAAAATTGTCGTTCATGAAAAATGAATACCTCATCCTGTTCCTTTCTTGTCTACTCCTTGCATATCATCCCTCTTCCGGCCAGTTGATCGATCGGGTTTCCGCTGATGGGGATGCAGAGGTCAATCAGACCTTCACCTCCTCACCCGCTCCACAATCAATTCAATCCATTCCCTCCTTCCGAAATATCCAACCCGGAGATTCGATAGAAGGTGATTATATCCGGGGAATGAAATTTTTTGATCAGGGTGACGCATTGCTTGTTTGTCATTTTCTGACAAACAATATTTCTGTGATCGACTGGAACCTTAAAGCACCCATTGCCTCCATAGAGCTCGCCGGTGCGCCAATGTATGTCGATGTGCTCGATAACAAAGCGGTAGCTACCCTACCCCTGGAAGATCAAACGATGATCATTGACCTCAACACCTTACAGGTCAGCAAGACCATCAACACGGCGGGAGAACCGAACCAGGTCCATATTGACCCGGTCAGCGGTCATGCCCTCGTTTCCTCCGTTGATTCCCAAAGATGCTATGTCATTGACCTGAGCAATGATAGCCTTGTGGGGCATTTGGATAGTTTCTATTCCGGTATCCAAAGCTTCTCTTTCATCACCTCCAACAACAGATCGGACTTTCATTATTTCGATTTTGCGATCAGTTCCGACGGTCAAAAGGCCATTTCTATCGATGTAGGTGGAAACGGGATCAGGGTACACGATATTCTCTCCGGATCGGCTGATACAACCTTTGCTCAGATCGATAATCCTTTCTCAATGGCAGCCGCAGATTCCAATATGGTTCTCGTGCTGAATAACGGAACCGTACCCGCGATCTACCAAATCGATCTTGATAGCTTGAAGCTTGATTCAATAGTACTGACAGGGCTTAACCTTTTTTCTCTTTGTCGAGATATCGCCCCTTCCGCTTCAGGTGAAGAGGTTATACTCGGCATGGGAACCGGGCTGGTCAAGGCAGACTTTGGATCCGGCACTTTTAGCCAGGTCTCATCCAATACTGTCTTTTGGCTCCAGCCTTCTTTTGATCATCAGTACGCCATGGGAGGAGGATTCTATTCCCAGTTGGTGGATATCGCGCAAGGAACAGTGATCGGCACCTCAACGGGCCTTTCACAATCCAAGGGCGCGGTCGCGGATTCTTCCTATTATGCCATTGGGGTTGATGCCTTGAGAAAAGAATACCTACACAGCTTTGATTTCGGTGCCGGTGGTCTAAACCTGCTGTCAGACATCTCTTCCGGAACTCAGGAAGAGGCGGACGCGCCATATCGCGTTGCCTTATCGGATGATGGAGAGATCGCCCTGGTCTCCAATCAGTTATCCAAGTCTGCCTCTGTACTGTATTCGGATTCAAACCAGGCCAACGATCTGGTTTCCGGGATGAACTATGGTTCCTTTGGTTGTGCGCTCAGCAGCAATGGGGAATTGGGCTTGGTCGCAGACTATGAGGATTTCTCCGTGAAAGCCATCGACATCAATGCCGGTAGTACTTTGAGTACGGTTCCGGTTGGGGATCGCCCGTCAATCATTCGTATTGTACCCGGAGATACCCTGGCCCTGGTCACCAATACTAGGGCGAATACGGTGACTTTCATGAGAATTGAACCACCTGGCGGTCCAAACCCGAATTATGAGGTGACGGCCTTGAATACGATCCCCGTTGGAATAATAGGCGTTTCCTGGACTAATCAGGGGATCTTCTCTGACCTGAGGATCTCTCCGGACGGAGAATACGCCTTGTTGGCCGCAAGCTTTGATAACGATGTCAAGGTGATCGATCTCCAATCAAGGTCTGTTGTGGCTACCCTGGCCGTTGGACTCTTCCCATCGCAGATCGCGTTCTCTTCCGATGGTCAAAGAGCGGCGGTTCTGAACAAAAACGATAATACCTTTTCTCTGCTGCAGGTCGATGGTGCCAATTCCAGTGTGCTGGGAACCTTCAATACCGCTAACAATCCGACAAGGGTGGACTATGATCCGTACACGGACCAATTCCTGATCTCGAATTCGGGAGTCCAATCCGTCCAGTTTTTTGACGGACAAACAGGATCCCTTAACAGCGCTGTTGGTTTCGGGCCAGATCAGACCCCCATCCAGGTCAATGTATTGTACTCCGGTAGGGTCGCATATCTCCTTGCCGCCTCAGGGGCAGATCCGCAGAGTTACCTTCGGATCAATGGAACAGATTATCCCTTACCTGCCAGACCTTGCTACATGGATGTCGCTGATAGTAATGATGTTGTCGCGGTAACCATGTCCGGCCCTGACTGGGTCAGTATTTTCAGAGATGACACATTGCTCAGCTATCAACAGAAAGGTTTGATTCCGGATTCAAAGGTCGATCTCTTTCCTAACCCCAGCAATGGAATTCTATATGTCAAGACCCAGTATATGGGCAAACGGAATCTTCCCTTTCAGGTCATCGATCAAACCGGCAAGGTCCTGATCTCAGGAGAACTAGACGATCGCACTGTTCAGGATCTTGATCTGAACTCTATTCCTTCCGGATTATACTTGCTAAGAGTTCAGGGATATCAAGACCGAAAGTTCATTAAACACTAATAATTGATCATTAACCATTAATAACCAATGATTAACCACCAATAATCAATCCCCTTTCATCCTCTCTCTACAGAGTTCTTCGATGCCATGATAGACGGAATGAATATCCTGGAGCGATGTCATTAAGTCAGGATCGCTGGCATTTTCAGACTTGATCAACTCATCGAGTGCCATGCATTTTCTGTTCAGGAGGTCGGTTTGAGTTCTGATCTCAGGAGTGTGGAACTCCTTAGGTGCGTCTTCGGTAGCCAATGCACCCGCCTTGGAAGCAAGCTCTCCCGATCCGGTTCTGATCGGTTCAAAATTGCCTTCTTCCGCCGGGTGGAAGGTCAGTGCTATGGCGGTATGAAAAGCATCGAGTTGTGGCCACATGTCTGTAGCGGCCTGTGAAAAAACCGAATTGGCAAGAAAGATCGAAAGGACAAAGGAGTATACTGATTTCATAATTCTTGGGTTTAAAGACTAAGTTAGATTTTTTGGATCTACTTCTGGGCCAATTCCATTCCCAATTTTTTAAAAGAAGCTTACTCTGTTATGATGGTATCCTGTTTTTTTGCCTTTCTGCCTCTTTTGGACCTGACATGCTTGTGAAGAGCTTCTACCCCTGCATCATCATGATGTGCTTTTTCAAATCCCAATAATTCCAATTTGATGTTTCTGGATTGGGCATTCACCTTAAAGTCATCGATAACTTCCAGGACATCCCAATGTATACTCCTTGTTCTTCTCGCATCGATGATCACATGAGATTCCTCAGGGAGCATTGCAAAAGTCTTGATCATGCCTGCTTTGTTGAGGAAGCTGACATCATCGGACAATTCTATTCTGATCGGTTTTCCATCTTCAAGTTCATCCGGATTGAAATGGTATGGAGTCTTGAAATTGTTGTAAAGAATAAAAACGATGGCGACGGCCAAACCAAGTCCTATTCCTATGAGCAGATCCGTGAAAACGATGCCTAAGACTGTGACAACATATGCCGTCCATTGGGATTTGCCGGTTTTGTACATGTCCCGAAAGATCTTTGGGTTTGCAAGCTTATAACCCACAATCAGAAGAATAGCGGCAAGACTGGCCAAGGGGATCAGGTTCAACACCTGGGGAATTGCAATTGCCGTCCCCAGGAGCAGAATGCCGTGAAAAAAGGCTGACATTGGAGTTTTACCTCCAGATTGAATATTCGCAGAGCTTCGAACAATCACCTGGGTCACGGGGAGCCCGCCAATAAGTCCGGAGACCGTGTTTCCAATTCCCTGCGCCAAGAGCTCTCTATTCGTTGGTGTTATTCTTTTTTGCGGATCCAATTTGTCTGTAGCTTCTACACATAGCAAGGTTTCCAGGCTTGCTACAATGGCCAGGGTTAAGGCCACCAGGTATATATCGGGATTGGCCAGGGCTGAGATATCCGGGGTGGAGAACTGTGAGGCGAATTCCCCCAATGAGGATGTTACGGGAATATCTACTGTGTGCTGGCCCTGTAGAGATAGATATAGGCTCGGCGCGCAGATCAGGTTTAGCGCTATTCCCGCTGCCACCGCCACCAAGGGTCCCTGAATGATCCTCGTGAAACTCAATCTCTTCATGAAGGGCTGCTCCCAGAGGATCAGGATCAGCAGAGAAACAATGCTGATCAATAAAGCACCGGGCGTGATCGAGTCCAGCATATAGGATAGTTCCGAAAGCGTATTATGCCCGTCGGGTTGAAAGAACTCCATGTCTCCTTCCGGATCGGCATCGTACCCAAAGGCATGCGGTATTTGCTTAAGGATAAGGATGACGCCGATCCCGGATAGCATCCCTTTGATAACCGAAGAAGGAAAATAATAGCCGATCACACCGGTTTTCAGAATTCCCAGGAGTATTTGAATCAAGCCACTGATAACCACGGCCATCAGGAATATCTGGAAGCTTCCCAGTTCTTCTATAGAGTTCAAAACGATCACTGCCAGACCTGCGGCCGGACCGGAGACTCCCATTTGAGATTTGGAGATCAGTGTCACAATAAGACCTCCGACCATTCCGGCGATGATCCCTGAAAACAAGGGTGCACCCGATGCAAGCGCAATTCCCAGACAGAGCGGAACCGCAACAAGGAAGACCACCAGCCCTGCAGGCAGATCATATCTCAGGTATGCGAAATTTTTGGAAAAACTATTCATCTTTAGTTTAATCAAAGGCTTTTAAGTGCCTGTATTTTAATAAGTAAAGTAAAATGTACTATGTGAGATGACTAGCAATCCAAATCCGGAGGCGGAGTGACAACAGGGAGGAATAGGTCGGAATACTGATCAAATCTTTCCCGGTTGGAATTTTTGCAGTTTTCCGAGTTCGTGGGGTCGCAATCCAGGGGCTTGAGGAATTCATCCATTTCTGTTCCGTCCTTTTCGGACCGGTTCTCCTCGTTGCCCTCCTTGTCCTTTTCTTCCATATCCAGATTCTCAACCAGAACTATGCCCTCCTCAAAAAGGAATGAATAGCCCATTTGGCTGACACCAATGGAAAATAGAATCAAAACGATACCAAGTATCCTCAGAGTCATTTTAGTAACAGCATTACAGGTCCTTGAGTGGCCTGTTCATTAACAACAGCAGCTAAAGCCCAAAAATAGATTTCTTCAACGAAAG